>JANOWA010000123.1:0-18730 GCA_031417675.1 Methylotenera sp. | reverse complement strand
GCTGGCAGAATATCCATGCGTTGTAGCGTAAACATTAGCATCATTTCTACTGTCCATTGACCAATGCCTTTAAGCGTTACCAAGCACGCAATCAACTCAGCATTACTCATGTTGTCTGCTGCTTCGCGTGTAGGTACAAGTCCAGTGATTGCGCCATTGGCGATGCCTTGTATCGTCTCAATTTTGCGACCACTGAACCCACAGCTACGTAAATCGTCAAACTGAGCAGCCATTAATGTTTTTGGCGTAGGAAAGCCGCCAAAATGGTTTTTAAACTTTGTAAAAATAGCATCGCCCGCCTTGCCATGCAATTGTTGATAAGCCACCGCCTGCACCAAAGCCTCGTAAGGACTTAAGCTTGGCTCAGTTTCGGCATCAAGCGTACACGCACCAACAGTTTGAATTAAAGCTGCCCAATCAGCATCTAGTTGACTTAAAAAGTGTGTCGCTTGTTGGTGCGGATTCATACGCTTATCATAGCGTCAACGACACGTTTATGCATGTTTAAAAAGGTAAATGAATGGATTTGTTTGAATCTAATAAACTAGCATTCGCGCAAAACGCTTTTCTGCTAAAAAATCTTGCTTTGACTAATGAAGCAGCCATTTTGGCCGATTTAGCAACAGTTATCGGCCATTCGCCGCTACGCAACATGATGACGCCAATGGGGTTTGAAATGTCTGCCGCCATGACTAATTGTGGCCAAGTTGGCTGGGTTGCCGACAAAAAAGGCTATCGCTACGATGCACAAGACCCTAGCACTGGCAAGCCTTGGCCAAGCATGCCAGCGAGTTTTATGCAATTAGCAACAAGCGCGGCAGTGGCATGCGGCTTTGTTAATTTTACGCCAGATGCTTGCCTAATTAACCAATATAAAATTGGCGCGAGCATGGGTTTGCACCAAGATAAAGATGAGCAAGACTTTAGCCAGCCCATTGTGTCGGTATCGCTTGGCATACCTGCCACATTTTTATTTGGCGGATTAAAGCGTAGCGATAAAACGCTGAAAATACCGCTACAGCATGGCGATGTAGTGGTTTGGGGCGGCGAAGCACGCTTAAAATTTCATGGCATCATGCCGCTACGAGCCAATAACCATGCGGTGCTTGGCGCATACCGCTACAACTTAACGTTTAGAAAAGCGGGCTAAATAGCTTATAAACCTATTTTTGCTTTAACACGCAACCAAGCTTGGCTTAAAGCATTGCCATCAAGCTGATAATGTTTATGCAGCGGCTGTACCACTTGCCAACTTGCTTTTAAGCCAGCGGGGAAAGTCACTAAATCACCCTTACCAAAACTCACGGGCGCGCCACCTGTGGGCGTAATAACGCATTCGCCATCTAAAATATAGGCAATTTCTTGCTCAAAAAAAGTCCAATCAAAAATTGACACTTCTTTTTGCCATGTGGGCCATTTTGTGACGTTTAAAGTATCTAAACGACTTTGGGCGGGGCTATTTTCCACCATGATTTGAGTATTGTTTTGCATAACTTTCCTTTTAAAAACGCTATTTTAGCGCATGACTGAAGCCATAAAGATTAAAATAGCGTTTTACCCAAAAATTTAATCCATGCAATTTAAACCATGCTAGTCAATTTAACACAGGCAATTGCACAATTAAAAAATGGTGAAGTGGTCGCGATTCCCACTGAAACCGTCTATGGCTTGGCCGCAGATGCGACTAATGACGTCGCTTTGCGCCAAATTTTTAGCATTAAACAGCGACCGATGGATAACCCGCTGATTGTGCATATTGCCGATGCCAGCCAAGTGAGCAATTGGGCGACAGAATTTTCGCCACTGGCGCAAAAACTCGCGGCTGCATTTTGGCCCGGACCGTTTACGCTGGTATTGCCCGCTAAGTCGCATGTGAGCTTGATTGTGCGGGGCAACCAGCCCACAGTGGCATTGCGCGTGCCAGCACATCCATTAGCCTTGCAGCTACTGAAAGAAAGTTGTTTGGCTTTAGCCGCGCCATCTGCCAATAAATTTACGCAACTCAGCCCAACCACAGCGGCGCACGTGACGGCAGGCTTGGGCGAAGAGATTGCGGTGTTAGATGGCGGCGCTTGCAAGGTGGGCATTGAATCAACCATCGTGGCTGTGCAAGGCGATGATTGGCAATTGCTACGCTTGGGTATGGTTAGCGCAGTTGAAATTGAACGCTTGGCAGGCAAAGCAGCCAGCGTATTGAGTCAACCAATTAAAGCACCAGGGCAGCATCATTTACATTACTCACCACGCACGCCCATGCGTTTATTTGCGTCGCGTGAAGCATTACTCAAAAGTGCCAATATCCGTAGTGCCGCGCTGCTATTGGGTGCTGGGGCAGTGCCAAATTGCGCTTATTTTGAGTTGAATAAAAACGCAGCAGATGTCGCACAACAGTTGTACGGTACGCTGCACAAAATGGATGCGCTTGGTGCTAGCGAGTTGTTGATAGAAGCGCCACCAAGCGCGCCAGAATGGTTAGCGATTTTAGATAGATTAACGCGGGCAGCCGCAGCAATTTAGGCTTGTTTTTATGCAAAAAAGAGCGTAAATTTAAATACTCAATTTGGTAAAAATTGGATGCATTATGCCAGACAATAAATACGGATTAGGCAGCAGTAAAGTCGCGACCGAGCATCACGAGTCGCATCATAAAGCTGCGCCGCTGCACCCCACCAATTGCAAGTTTTGTAATAGCACCCATTTGACTTTAAGCCCCAGCATGCATGATCACCGCTGCAATGATTGCGGCGAATGGCAAAGTGATGTGCCGCAGGGCTATTCTACTGGCAGAGCGGCCGACTATTAAGTTAGCGTTACTGATTGACGGCTGATTGTTGAGTTGCTGTAGGTTTTAGCGCGTCGGTAAATTCGTCATCCAGCTCAACATCAATGGCTTTTAACATGACATGTGTGTGTGCTACTTCATCTGTTTTACCCGCTCGATTCGCCATTAATCCAAGCTGGATTAAGACTGCACTATGCTGTGGGTGCAACTTTAAAACTTGCTGAAAATAAGTATTGGCTTTGCTTAAATCACCTATATTTTCTTCTGCAACCCCCGCATAAAATAAGGCTTCTACGCTCGCAGGCTCTTTTATAAGCCATTCTTGCGCAACTACTTTAAGTTCAGCCCATTTTGCGTTTTGGTACGGCAGTACCGCGCGCATAAAAAATGGCCGCTGTTCGTCAGGCGCATCCCAAAAAGGCAGATCGTGCGGCGCATTGAGCGCAACCTCGGGCGTAAGTAACAAGGCTTTTACCCATTTGGCTGGCATGTTGTAATAATAGGCGCGATGCCCAGGGCTTTTAACCGTGCTAATGCCAATTAAATTGCCGTTGTGATCAAACACTGGGCTGCCGCTGGCGCCAATCGCAAACTCAGCCGAGGCGCGGATCACATGTGCGTCATCCATTGAATACAGGGCTTTTACCTTGCCCAGCGCCACATAGGGCGCGGGTGAGTCGCTGGGCATAGAGATTGAAATCACGGGCTGCTCGTATTGCAAAGCTTCAGAATCGCCAACTGGCACAGATGCAAAATTGGCCCATTCAAAGCGTAAAATACAAATATCGTGCTTCCAATCGGCTTGCAAGGCCACTGGCGCAAAAGCTTCGCCCCAATGTGACGCGCTAATGCCGCTAGAATTTTGAATCACATGGCAATTGGTGACGACATGATCTTTATCAATTGCAACACCCGTGCCATAGCCATGCCCGCCCGATTTGGTCGCATTGGTGACTTTTACCAATGCCGCTTTCAGTTGGTATAAAAACGCGTCGCTTGGCTCTGCACTAGGAAAAACCGCAGTATCTTGCGCTTGGCTATGCGCGGATAATAAACAAAAAATGCCTGCTAACACGCTGTATTTTAATAAATTGTTCGTCATTTAAGGCTTTCTAAAACGGCTTATGGTGCAGGCTCTGGTGTGGGGTTAATGAGTTCGTTAAATTCTGTTAGCACATCGCCACCCGCTTCTTGCATGGCTACTTTTAAGCGCGATAACTCGGGTTGATTACCGGCTTTATTGGCCATTAAGCCCAGTTCTTGCAAAGTTGCCACATGTTGTGGGTGCAGCTTTAACACTTCTGCAAACTCAGCTTTTGCAGCATCCGTTTTGCCTAAATTCTCAAATGCGACGCCTAAATAAAAATGTGCTTCTTCACTTTTTGGTTCTTTAATTAACCATTCAGCCGCTATTTTTTCCAGCTCATCCCATTTTGCATTTTGGTAGGGCAAAACGACGCGCATAAAAAACGGCCGCTGTTCTTCTGATGCAGCCCAAAACGGCACATCAGTTGAGGCTAAAGAGGTCGTTTCAAGTGCGGCCAACTCTGGCGTGTCTAGCAACGCTTTTACCCATTTAACAGGCACATTGTAAAAATATGCGCTGTGGCCAGGACTTTTAACCGTGCTTAAGGCAACCAACTTGCCATCACTATCAAACACAGGGCTGCCGCTGGCGCCCATCACAAAGGAGGCATCGGTACGAATCACTTGGCTGCCATCATAAGCGTACAAAGCCTTAATTTTGCCTGGGGTGGTGATTGGCTTAGGCGGGCCGCCAGGAAAACCAATAGAAAAAATTTCTTGCTCATATTTTAAATGTTCAGAATCACCAAGCTCAACGGGTTTCATGCCAAGATATTGAAAGCGCAACACGCACACATCGTGCTTCCAATCGGCGCGCATGGCGTCGGGCGAAAAACTATCACCAAATTTGGTGATTTTTACGCCTAATGCATTGGCCACTATATGGCAATTGGTGGCGACAAGATCTTTGCCCACTACCACGCCAGTACCCACACCGTGGCCGCCAGACTTAGTAGCTACATGCACCTTAACGATTGATGCTTTTAGCTGATAGACCAAGTCGTAATTAATTTCTGGTGTTTTTAACTCAGCAGCGAGTGTGTTTTGAACAACAATTAATGAGAGCAAGCCAATAATTAAACGCATAGATATACTTTCATTTATAAATTGTAAGCTTTTAAAGTATCAACTTTTTTAAAAGCATTAAGTTAAGTGACCGCCGTACTTAAAAATAATTCTAACTAAAGTAAATAATTCTGATTTTAGCAAAACATATTGGCAAATTAAATTGTTTTTGTGTGTGACAAACTGCACAATACTAGTAAAATAAACGCTTTTGCGATTCAACTCTTATGTTAATTCAGTCTCACATTGCCGATTTAAACACGCCCACAGGCGTGATGCGCACTTATGTGCATCGTCCAGCCCACAAAAAGCCCGTTGCAGCCATTTTATTTTATTCTGAGATTTTTCAACAAACAGGTCCAATTGAGCGCGCTGCGCGCTTTATGGCTGGCCAAGGTTATGCGGTGCTAGTGCCAGAGGTGTTTCACGAGCTTAACCCAATTGGTACTGTACTGGGTTATGACGACGCTGGCCGCGATAAAGGCAATGCAGATAAAGCCGCAAAAGATGTGCAAGGTTACGATAGCGATAACCGCGCCATGATTAATTGGCTAAGCACACAAGATTGGTATAGCGGCAATATTGGTGCGATGGGCTTTTGCATTGGCGGACATTTGGCGTTCCGCGCCGCTTTGCAGCCAGAAGTGAAAGCGACTGCTTGTTTTTACGCAACCGATTTACACACCAATATTATCCCCAATCAGCCGAACCAGCACAGCATGGAGCGGCTTGCCGATATTAAAGGCGAGCTGATGATGATTTGGGGCAAGCAAGACAATCATATTCCCGCTGCTGGGCGCGTTTTAGTCAATCAAAAACTAAGTGAAGCTAATCTAAACTTTACCTGGCACGAATTTAATGGCCAACACGCATTTATGCGCGATGAAGGCGAGCGTTACGACCCGCAATTAGCCATGAACGGTTATTTGCTTGCGACACAATTGTTTGGCCGAACGCTTTAGAAGTTGTAGTAAAGCAATACCATAAAGCAATGCAACAAAAACAAAGGCCACAAGCCTACGTTTTATTTTTATTTAACCTCTAAAAGAGACTTGAAATGACCACAAAAAATGCTGATATTGGCCTTGTTGGCCTTGCCGTGATGGGCCAAAACTTAGCCCTGAACATTGCCGACCACGGCTATACCATTGCGGTGTATAACCGTGACCCAAAGAAAATGACCAACTTTATCAAAGAGTGCAAGGCCAATGAGCCTTCACATGCCAATGTGGTTGGGCATGCTGATTTAGCCTCTTTTGTGCTCAGTATCAAGCGTCCGCGCAAAATTGTGTTGCTGGTTAAAGCAGGTAGCGCGACTGATGTAACGATTAATGCGCTACTGCCATTTTTAGAGGAAGGCGACATCATCATCGACGGCGGCAACTCATTGTGGACAGACACCATTCGCCGCGAAAAAGAATTGGCAGTAAAAGGTATTGATTTTATTGGTTCTGGCGTATCTGGCGGCGAAACTGGCGCGCGTTTTGGTCCAAGTTTAATGCCATCTGGCACGCGCAAAGCTTGGGCTTCGCTTGAGCCGATTTGGCGTGATATTGCCGCCAAAGTAGATGCTGTAACGGGCGAGCCAATGGAAGGCGGCAAACCTGGCAAGCCTGTTGTTGGCGGTTTTTCATGTGCGGAATATATTGGCCCAGATGGTTCTGGCCATTATGTAAAAATGGTGCATAACGGTATTGAATACATTGATATGCAGCTCATTTGCGAAGCGTACTGGCTGATGAAAAATCTACTGGGCATGCCAGCTGATGAAATCGGCAAGGTGTTTGCCGAGTGGAACAAGGGCGAGTTATCAAGTTTCTTAATTGAAATTACTGCCGATATTCTGCAACAAAAAGATCCAATGACTAAAGGCTTTTTGGTGGATCAAATTTTAGATACCGCAGGCCAAAAAGGTACAGGCCAATGGACTGCTGCCAACGCGCTTGAGCTAGGATCGCCTGCCAACGCGATTGCAGCAGCGGTTTATGCACGTGCACTTTCTAGCTTAAAAGAGGAACGCGTTGAGGCGAGCAAAATCTTAAAAGGCCCTGTTATTAAGCAGGAGGATGACAAAAAAGCGATTATTGATGCGATTAAAAACGCACTATATTGCAGTAAAATTTGTGCTTACGCGCAGGGTTTTCAACTGATTGACAAAGCGCAAGTGGCTTATAACTGGAAACTGAATTTTGGTGAGCTGGCGCAAATTTGGCGTGGTGGTTGTATTATTCGTGCACGCTTTTTGCAAAAAATTACCGAAGCGTACGCACTTAATTCACGTTTAAAAAACTTGATGCTAGACCCATACTTCACCAAAGCCATGAACGACGGCCAAGCGGGCTGGCGTAAAGTGATTGCCTTAGCCGTAACCAACGGCATACCCGCACAAGGCTTTAGCGCGGCGATGGCTTATTATGACGGTTACCGCAGTGCGGATTTACCCGCAAATTTATTGCAAGGCCAGCGGGATTATTTTGGCGCACATACTTACGAGCGTAAAGATCAACCGCGCGGTCAGTTTTACCATTTAGATTGGCCAGAGCCAAAACGTCCGCAGTTGGTCATTGAGTAAAGACTAAAAAAGAAGTAAAAAACTAATAGCTTGGCTGACAGAAATGTCAGCCACTTTTATTTAAACTGATTAATTGTACTTAACTGTTTTTAAAACTTGGTTTAAAGCTAAGCTTAAACGCAGTCGCTGTAAGCTTCTAAAAATCTGCTAAAACTTTGCGATTTAGTTAATTCAACCACATTATCTACTTTAGTTTTGGTGCTTTCAGTCTTTTGAATAAGCGCTTGATTAATTGCTTTATTCGCTAGATTTGGTTTTGCTGCTTGTTTTACATGTGCTACTTGCATTATATTTTCCTTTTGGGAGTTAACTCTACTGGAATTGTGTTCCTGTAGCTTGGTGTATCATCTATCAAAAAAATTCAATTGTTACTTAGCTTTAGTCGAACAATCATTAAAATCATGACAGTTTTATGATTAACGCAGCAAATCTGCTGCGGAATACACAAATTGCTTATTTTTTAATAAGCAATAGACGTACCAAAAAATGTTTGCAAGAAAATTTAGTTGCATAAAATAGGCAAAACGGCAGCAATCGCCGTAAAATAGCAGTTTTAGCAACGCTAATTTCAGATGAATATTTTAGTTAATGGCAATAATAAGCAGTTTGATGGCGAAAACATGACCATTTCTGCGCTAGTTGTGACACTTAATTTAACTGGCAAGCGCTTGGCGATTGAAAAAAATGGTGCAATTGTGCCGCGCAGCCAGTTTGATGCGGTGACTATTATGGATGGCGATAAGCTAGAAATTGTCGGTGCCGTTGGCGGTGGATAAAGTAATGACGGATAAAAATATATGAATGACGATTTAATCATAGCAGGCAAAGCCTATCAATCGCGCTTATTGGTGGGTACGGGCAAGTATAAAAACTTTACCGAGACACGCGCGGCGATTGATGCCAGCGGCGCGCAAATTATCACCGTGGCGATTCGCCGCACCAATATTGGCCAAACTGCAGGCGAACCTTCATTGCTAGACTACTTGCCGCCCGAAGAATTTACCTACTTACCTAACACCGCGGGCTGTTACTCGGCCGATGACGCAGTGCGCACGCTGCGTTTGGCGCGCGAGTTGTTAGATGGTCACAAACTAGTTAAGCTTGAAGTATTGGGCGACCCAAAAACCTTGTATCCAAACGTCATCGAAACCATCGCCGCCGCAAAAACGCTAGTAAAAGATGGTTTTGATGTAATGGTTTACACCTCGGATGACCCAATTATTGCCAAACAACTTGAAGATATTGGTTGTTGCGCGGTGATGCCGTTGGCCTCGTTAATCGGCTCGGGCATGGGTATTTTAAACCCGTGGAACTTGCTAATTATTATTGAAAACGCAAAAATCCCTGTGCTGGTAGATGCGGGTATTGGCAGCGCGGCAGATGCAGCCGTTGCGATGGAGCTGGGTTGCGCTGGCGTACTGATGAACACCGCCATTGCTGGCGCGCAAAACCCAGTGATGATGGCAGGCGCGATGAAAAAGGCGGTTGAAGCGGGACGCGAATCATTCTTAGCAGGGCGCATGGCGAAAAAACTCTATTCTGCTACGCCAAGTTCACCAACAGCAGGTTTAATTACTTAAATGTTAACTGACAACAAAAAATATGCGTTTAAAGTGAGTGTTGCCACCGCTTATCTGCCCGATCAATCAAGTGAAGAAGACAACCAATATGCGTTTTCTTATACTGTCACCATTCGTAATGTGGGCAGTATGGCGGCACAACTCATTAGCCGCCATTGGATTATTACCGATGCCAACAACCACATACAAGAAGTAAAAGGATTGGGCGTAGTAGGCGCTCAGCCTTTATTGCAGCCTAATCAACAATTTGAATATACCAGCGGCACACTGCTGGCCACGCCAGTTGGCAGCATGCGCGGCACGTACAAAATAGTGGCAGAAGACGCCACATTGTTTGATGTGGTGATTGAGCCATTTACGTTGGCTGTGCCTAAGATGTTAAACTAGGTTGTTAAATTGATTCAATTGAATAAACTATTTATTTTAGCTTGCATCAGTTTGTTAAGTATTGGGTGCGTTAAGCAATCGGTAAAACCTACACCAATACCTGACCCAAAATCTGCAAAAAATTGCGATTGCCCGCAAGTGCAAAATACTGCGCTGGCAAGTTCAGCTTCTGAAGCGCAAAATAATGCTGAAAAGCCCGCAACGCCAGTAAACACGCCCGATTATTCGCTATTAATGCCTGCAAAATGGGAAGATATTGACGGATTGGCCAGTGACGATTTAAGCGCCGCTTGGCCAGCTTGGCTGCAAAGTTGCACCACACTAAAAAATAAAGCGCCGTGGCAAGCCGCTTGCAGTGCGGCTAGTGCGCTAAAACAACCCAGCAATGCCTTGATTATTGATTACCTGACTAATTACTTTAATGTGTTTACAGCGGGCAATGCAGATGGTACGCAAACAGGCTTAATAACGGGCTATTACGAGCCCTTGCTTAAAGGCAGTCGCAGCAAATCTAACCGATACATGTACCCGCTTTATAAACAGCCCGCCGATTTAATCACAGTTGATTTGGCCGAGGTTTACCCAGAGCTAAAAGGCAAACGCGTGCGCGGCAAGTTAGTCGGCAACAAGCAAGAAGGGCAAAAACTTATCCCTTATGCAACCCGCGCTGACATTGACGCTACGCCATCGCCGCTAGCAGGCAACGAGCTTGCTTGGGTGGACGATATTGTGGACGTATTTTTCTTGCAAGTACAAGGCTCTGGCTTGGTGCAGCTTGAAAACGGCAAACAACTGCACGTGGGCTACGCCGACCAAAACGGGCAAGCATACAACTCGATTGGCCGCGTGCTAATAGAGCGTGGCGAAATTAGCAAAGATCAAGCGTCGATGCAAGGCATTAAAAACTGGGCGCGCGCCAACCCAAGCAAACTGCGCGACTTGCTAAACGCCAACCCAAGCTATGTATTTTTTAGGGAGCTGCCCGCAGGCTTAAGCGGCCCACTCGGCGCGTTGGGTGTGCCAATCGCGGCAGAACGTAGCGTGGCAGTTGACCCGAAGTATGTACCGCTGGGCGCGCCTGTGTTTTTATCGACCACCTTGCCAAATAGCACAAACCCGCTTAAACGCTTGATGGTAGCGCAAGATACAGGTGGCGCGATTAAAGGCGGCGTACGGGCAGATTTTTTTTGGGGCGCGGGCGACAATGCAGGTAAGCAAGCGGGCGCCATGAAACAGCAAGGAAAGATTTGGGTGTTATTACCCAAGGGCTTTGTATTACCAAACTAATCAAACCAATACTTCAGGCAATAAAAAAGAGCGCTTAAAGCGCTCTTTTTTGTAGCAAAAACAAGTAATTACTTGTTCATTACGTACATTGTAACTTCAAAGCCAAAACGCATTTCTGTAGCTGCTGGTGTTGTCCACATAATAATCTCCTTAAGTTAATATTCGTTTGCCTTGCTTTCACAACTGCATAACGTAAATTGAATAATACGCACATTACAAAAATAGTCGCTATCTAAAGCACTTAAATATGCCTAATGATTTTCATTAGATTAGCAAACTAAAATAGTAGCAATAGCACCTATTGTTTTGCCTGATTTTGTTTGGCTTGCACCAAAATTGCATGCAGCATTTCTGCCGATAAGCCATGCAAAACAAGCCGATAACCCGCCGACCATGTGGCTGGGATAATCATTGGATGCTTGTTATTCACCAAAATTAAACCTTCTGGCTTGTTAAGTACTTTTGCCGCATACAGTCCAATTGTTTCGTCAAATTGTAGCGAGTGAACCGAGCGCCAAAAATCTTTATCGCTTAAAAATAGTTGGTAAATGGGCGTAAACAAATCAATGCAAGTTTGTAAATCAAACACATTAAATAAGCCATTGTTTTGCGGCGCAATAGCAAAATCGCCATGTTCAGAAATCATGCTAAAGTCTAAATTGGTTTTGGGTTTAATCTCAGCTTTGCCTTGTGCTTGCAGGGCAAGATTAATGCGTGAAATAAAATTAAATAAATTAATATCGTGTTGAATAAACACATTATCAACCAAATCGGGCACATCGGCCGGTTTTAGCGGGTGCATTTCTACGCCGCCGCCTTCAATATTGGCATTTAAAAAAGCGAGGTTTTCGCTGCCAATCCAAAAGTGTCGCAAAATCAGCCAATTGGCCTCGGGCGAGGCAAAGCGCGCCAAAGCCCAAGCAAGAAACTTGTGTAAAATGCGCGAAGAACTTAACCAATTGGGGATAATAATTTTAACAATTTGCAGCAACACAATTAAACAGCGCGCAAAAGGCCGCAAAATGGGCAACATAAATTGCCGCGACCAAGTATTAGAATCAAATAGCCACGCTTGCTTTACGCCCGCATGTAATGGCACAGAACTATCCAGCCAAAGCGATTGCCACGGGTCTGGGTCGGCTGGGTTGTGTGCCAAACGCTTAATGGCATAATCGCGTGGTAAGCTTATTTTAGGCATTTGCGGGTTTATCCAAAACGCTTACAAAATTCCATTGTTGTAAATAAAGCATGGCAACAGTTGCGGCCACGCGCACAATTTCTTGGGCGGCGTTTGCATCTAGTGCCACGACTAATTTTACCGCATCAAGCCAGCGCTGCATGTGCGCTTGGTCATTTTCACCATGATATTCTAAAAATTTGCTCATACCAGAATTTAATTGTAGCGATTGTTTAAGCTTAGGTAACAGGCTAGGAATAATACGTTGGCCTGTACCTTCAATAATATAAATGCCGCCCAACAAACCAATTGGGTTGGTTTTGGAGGCGTAGCTATGCATAAACGCGTTTAGTGCATCGCCACCCGGGTTGCGGCTAAGATTTTGTGCGGGCAAGCTGCCGCCAGCATTCACATAATCTTGGTAAAGTATCTGCCAATCTAGCTGTTCCTCACCCGCGTGGGTGGTGACTATTTGCGCTAATGCACGATATTGTTTGTCCATGCTCGATACAGCGCGGCGCATCCACAAGCTGCCTTCACGCACTTGCGGAATCCAGCAGGCCATCCAGTTTAAATAATCATCGCGGCAAATGGTGTTTTGCATGATGGCGTTGGCAATTGGCGTGCGAAAAACCGCACTGCGATAATCGTGCCAAACCGCCATTAAGCCTTGTAGCATCTCGGCCACCGCACCAGTTTGCCCAGCATCGGTCATTGGCGGTGCTGGCAAGTCAAGGCTTGTGTTAATGTTGTTTTGTCGTATTATTAAAGGCTTGCTAGGCTGACTATTGGCATCGACCACTTCGCATAAAAAATACGCCGCTGTAAATCGGCCAGATTCTGGCACAAAACCAAAAATTTGCTCGCCTAATTTTAATGGTTTGGTATTAATTAATTCGTCCAGCATAATAAAAATGGATGCTGCGCCGGTATTGCCTTTAGTTGATAAATTAGAAAACCATTTTTCACTGGCTATGGCTATGCCGGCAGTTTGCATTAATTCGGCCATCATCGGCTTAAATCGCTCAGATGAATAATGGCATAAAAAATGGGTAATGCGCGCTGGGTCAACATGCCCATCTTTGACTAAATGCGCATATTCATGCAAACCCACATCAAATAAGTTGGGCAAAATGCGGATACTTTGGCGTAAATCAAATGCACCTGCTTTCTCAGCCTCGGCCAATGTTGGGTAATCTAAATAGCCTGGCAAGGTGTTACCACGCGATTGCCCCACTTGCATACAGGTTGGCAGATCACCCGAGAATGATTTTTGGTGTATCCAATTAATTTTTAGCGATAAGCCAGATTTTGCAGGCTGATTTTGTAGCAACACGCCACCCGCGCCGTCCGATAACATCCAGCGTAAAAAATGTGCATCAAAATCAATATCAGCATCGCGGTTTTTAAAGCGTGAGGCTTTAAATAAGCGCGATGGAAACTCGCTTGCCACCGCAATTGCAATCTCGGCCGATTGTGACTCTACTGCCTGTGCAGCCGCGTTAAGCGCCCCGATAGAGGCTGCACATATGCCAGAAACTGAGTGCGTTTCAAGTGGCGGCAGCTGCAATTCGCCTTGTATTAAATTAGCTAAACCCGGCGCCGCACAATCGCCGCCGGTAGTGGCCGCCGCTAAAAAATGTGGTTTAGTATTGTTCGCAATTAAGGCCTCAACCACTTTAGCCCCCATCGAAGTGACAGAGTGCAAGGATGTGCCTTGTGCATCTAACGCATAATGCCTAAACTGAATGCCGTTTTCAGCCAAAATACGCTCTTTTATACGGCTAGACAGTCGGTTAATTGAGCCAATAAACTGATCCATATCATGGTTATTAACGGGCTCGCCCGGCATAAAGCTGGCTGCTTGCGTAATATAAACGTGATTAAACGGGGTCATGAGTATCCTGTAAATTTAAAAGAATGGCGTCTTAAAAAGAACGTGCTGTACCAAACCAGCGATCTAGCTGATTAAACAAAAAACTATAATTACCTTTATATTGCGAATGGTGGCTTTGATGATGCCTTACCAAGCTCAATAGTGAATGTTCACTGGCGGTACTAAATAGATTGCAATTAGAATGCGCTAACGTGTTGATGCAAATTGACCAAATGGGTAGTAATAGTAAAGAAATGAGTGAAAAATCATGCACCAGCATAGCCATTGGCATGACGCTACCCAGCAATACAGCCTCGGTGATGCTCATGCTGTAAGCGGTAAAAGGCGTGGCCGCCACCGATTTGTGATGGGTGAGATGCGCTGATTTTAGCTTGCTATGCAGTAATCGATGCACAGCGTAAAAATGCACATCGTTCCACAACACAAGCACAACAAACTCTAAGCTTATCACCATTGCGCTAGTTTCAAGTTTAATTTGACTTACACCATAGCGCAGCATTAGCCACGGTACAATCATACCAGCGCCAAACAGCAAAACTGAGCGAAACGACTGCAAAAGCTCTGTACGAATTTGCGCAATAGAAACTAACCTTGTTTCAATTGGGTGATTGATGCACTTAGCAAGCCAATAGACAAGGCTTGCAGCCAGCAAATAGATAACCAAAAAATAAAGCGTTGCCCAAAGTATTAAAGGAATTGGGCTGGATAAGCCAACAAGAAGTATGATTTGATTCATGCAGTTTATGCGAATTTAATAGGCGAACTTAACTTACTATTTTATCTTGTGTTTTATTTTGGCTTTTCACCCAAGTTAAAAAAGTGCGCCAATACTCGGGTTGGCGCACGCACAGATAAATGATCACAACAATATTGAGTAAAGCGGTTGCTAAAAACAATTGTGGTATTGAATAGCCCTGCTTAAAAATTAAAATTGAAAACCCTGCAGAAGCCACCATAAATAAGGCGTTCATAATGTTATTGGCGGCAATCACCCGCGATTGATAATTTTTATCTACCCGCGTTTGAATTAGCACATAAAGCGGCACAATGTAGAAGCCGCCGAATAAGCCAATAAGTGCAATATCAGCGAGCAAACGCCAGCTGCTAAATGTGCTGATAAAACCATGATAATTTTGCAAAACATTATTTTCAACAATCGGCCTGTAAGCCGCATGGATGCTAGTGCTGCTAAAATAGGCATCTGCGCCAAAAACTGTTAAGCCAATTGCGCCAAATACTACCAAACCGAGCGCTAGCTTGCCTTTTGAGAGCTTTTCGCATAGCAGCGAGCCTAGCCCAATGCCGATTGAAAACACACTTAATAGCAAAATAAACACACTTTCATCGCCATGCAGTACAGTTTTAGCCAAATTTGGAAACTGCGCTAACAGTGTCGCGCCATAAAACCAAAACCAAGAAATAGCCACAATCGCCAGCCAAATTTGTTGTTGCGCCCATATTAACTTCACGTTTCTAATCGTCTCAGTAACGGGGTTCCAATTGATTTTAAGTGTGCTATCGGCGGCTGGTGAGTTTGGTACGCCGCGGCTTGTGCGGTAGCCCAAAACCGCAATCAGCACAATCGCAATGCTGGTAAATAGCTCGTGATGAGCCACAGTTGCCAACCACGCACCCAAAACTTGGCCAAGCAAAATTGCCACAAAGCTGCCCATCTCCACCATGCCATTGCCGCCAATCAGCTCATGTTCTTTTAAATGCTGCGGCAAGTACGAATATTTTACTGGGCCAAACAAGGTAGAGTGCATGCCCATCATAAATAGTGCCGCCCCTAGCAACCAAATATTGTGTAGAAAGAAACCCGCGCTGGCAAACAGCATAATGCCTATTTCGAATACTTTTACCAGCCGAATAATTCGCGATTTTTCATACTTATCAGCAATTTGCCCAGCGGTAGCCGAAAACAAAAAGAACGGCAAAATAAACACGCCAGGTAGCAAAGTCGCCAGCGTGCCGCCATCCATGCTGCTTAGGCTTGCCGCATGAAAAGCCACCAAGGTAATGAGCGCGGTTTTAAATACGTTATCGTTAAATGCGCCTAAAAATTGTGTAAAGAAAAACGGCCGAAAACGCTGTTCTTTTAATAATTGAAATTGGTTGCTCATTTATTAGCTCTCTTTTAAGGTAATAGCCGCTTAAGCCATTGATTACGATAATTAAATAACGCATCCTCGGCATGGCCTGCGCCTTGCACCCACTCTATATGCGCTTTGCCTTGGCTGGCATCCACTAGCGCTTGGGCGCGGGCAGGGCGAATAAGCTTATCTTGTGTGCCGTGAATCAGATAAATTGGCTGCTGTATTTGATTAATAAAAGCAGCAGTATCGATAGGGTAGCGCGCCAGCAAACTTAATGGAACAAGTGGCGAAATATTATCTTTTGCTACGTTTGCCAGCGAATCATAACCAGCGACTAAAAATACAGGGTTTTGCTGGTGATGCGCCGCGACTGAAAGCGCAATGCCAGCGCCAACTGAATAGCCAAAAATAAAGATTTTCTCTGGCTTTTCTTGCCCAGCTAGCCACTGATAAGCACTTTCTGCATCACTCAGCAAATCAGCTTGGCTAAACCAGCAGTTAGTCGATTGCCCATAACCCGCGTAATCCCAAGCCATTAAGTTATAACCCAGCGCATGAAACGCATAGGCGTAATCGTTAATGCTGGCAAGACTTTCACCATTACCATGGTTCATCATAATGGTGCCTTTAGCATTTTTAATTCGCCAAATGGCAACGTTGATTTTGCCACAGTTGCCAGCAATGAAGGCTTGAGTTTGGCTATCGCCTGCCGTGGGTTGCCAATTAACTGGTACAGCTTGCGCGTATTGCGTAGGAAAAAGCATGGATTTTTGTTGGTAGTAAATAAGGCCGCAAGCAGTAATATAGATGGCTAACAAAACCAAAATTGTTCTTTTTAAATAAACCATTTTATTGATTTTTCTCAAAAAATTGATATATTTCAAAGGCTTAATTAGTGCTGTTTTCTATAAAATGCATCGCCGCCGCCTCATCATGCTCTATCGCCATTTCAACCGCACGTTTGGCTACGCTTAATAAATGCTCGCTTTGCGCTTTTAGGCTAAAGCTTTGTTGCACGAGTTGGCTGATGTTGGTTTGGGTGGTAAGGTCGATAATGGGCAATATTACATTTTCAATTTCGCCTACTCGCCAATGCAGAATAATTGAACCTCCAGCATCGCGCTCCGCTTGCATTTGCACGAGTTTAGAATTTAACACCAGCGTAAAATATTCGGGTAATACATCATCGCGTTTAAGTGACAAATGCAAAATAGCGCCCGATGTTACACCGTGCAAATCTTCACGTAACAAATAAGCCGCACCCACGCTGCCATCTTTTGAAAATAAAATCGTGTTTTGTTTTGGCTTTAAGCTATTAAGCTTTTTTTGATTCGCTTCATAATACTCACTAGATATGTATTTATCGGGCGTCGTTAAACCAGTTTTAGAAAAATCAGATACACGAATAAAGGGTAAACCTTCGTCCGCATAAGCATCCGAACCAGGTTCTATAGATTTTTTAATTGTTACCACATCTTTTAATTTTGCGTGGGTTTGGCTGACAATTTTCGCCATTACCTCTTCATATTTCTGCTGGTAATACTCAGCATCTAGGCGGCCGCTAGCACCAAAGCTTTGTGCAAAGGTTTTAATGTTGGTGTTTTGCGTGGAAGGCTTAAAATCTGCCAACCCCACCGCCTCAAGCAAGGTTTGTTCAGCTTGTGCATAAAGTGTTTCTGATGTTTTTAAACACTCGTAAGCTTTATCAAAATTATTTTTCAACTTCCCTTGAAAACTTAAGCCAAGCAAAGGAATATCAATTTCCTTTACCTCTTCAGGATTTACGTTCGTTTGATTGATAGATTGCCTAGAGCGCCTTTTTATATCTGAAACGCCATATTTAGTGCTAAGAAAAGTAGCTAAATACTCTGGCAATATCTTAGTTTGGTCGGGACAGAACCTCACTAAATATGATGCAAAAACAAAAGCTCTTTCATCAACTTTTCTGTATAGCCCTGTTCTACCAACCCACTCATATGAATTGGTTCTGTTAAACAAAACATCTCTGTCGTTTAACTTGAATATTTGCATTTCAGAAGGAGAAATATCAGCGTTTTTATCTACATCAAAATCACATAACATATTATGGATTTCATTCATGCGATAAATTGGATAGCCCTGCTTAGCTTCATTCATCTCAATTGAAATGCCATATTGAGATGTAATTAAACAATCACCAATTCTTGCATAATTTAATTTGGGGTTTTTCTTAAGTATCTTCGTCCAAAAGTCACTGTCAGTTCGCTCATCTTTATTTTTGGCAACTTCACTAAAACCAACTTCGCTTACTTCCAGCCCTTCTAACAACGCCTTGTATTTCTCAGCGTTAAACCCGTTAGAAGGGCTTATTGAAAAAAACTCAGTCGCTCTTTTTTGGAAAACTCCATAAAAGCCTCTGCAATGCCGTCTTGCGTTAAGCCGTCATGGTTAAACAGATCGTGCTTAACCACAAGGTGTCCGTGGCTATCAAGCAGGTATTCGCCTATCCCGTCATTCCCGTCTACGTGGGAATGACGGGTGGCGGCATTTTTAACAAAAATCTTATCACCAGAGTTATCTTTGCTAGGTTGTTGCATGGTGGCAAAGAAAATGGGGTAATCATCTAACTTAGGGCAAAGTGCACCTTGGCTTGCATCATCGTTCCATTTTTGCACCAACAGCACGCTAGTTTTAGTGCCTGTGTGCGGTTTAAACACATTGCCGTGCAAACCTACCACGCCCAAAATACGGCAATGCTCGGCCACAAATTGGCGAATTTGTTTATCAGATGAATTGTTAAATCGGCCTTGTGGCAGCACCAC
>JANOWA010000122.1:0-2782 GCA_031417675.1 Methylotenera sp. | reverse complement strand
TGGCGTTTACCTATTACGGCATGCGCCAACAAAGCGTAAAACCCGTCATTGACGGCGTAGTGCGGCCGAATCAATGTTTAAGTGACTTTATTGCGCCAAAAGGTTCGGCTGGTGACTATATCGGCTTATTCGCCGTTACCGCAGGTTTAGGCACAGAAAAAATAGAAAAACGCTTTGCAGATGCCAATGACGACTACAGCGGCATTATGTTCAAATCGCTGGCAGATAGATTAGCAGAAGCGTTTGCTGAATACATGCACGAGCGTATTCGTACCGATTTTTGGGGCTATGCAAGCAGTGAGAAGCTAGGTGTTGATGCGCTAATTAAAGAAGAGTACGCTGGCATCCGCCCCGCACCTGGCTACCCCGCCTGCCCAGACCATACCGTAAAAGCCGATATGTTCCACCTGCTGCACTGCGAAGAAATCGGCATGACTTTGACTGAAAGCTTCGCCATGATGCCCGCCGCCGCGGTTTCGGGTTTTTACTTTGCACATAAAGAAAGCAAATATTTTAGCGTGGATAAAATCGGCAACGACCAGCTAGAAGAGTTGGCAAAACGCAGAAACTTGCCAAAAGATTATCTAGAGCGCTGGTTAAGCCCGAATTTAAGTTAATATTTTTGATTTATTATCAAATTTTTTGATGTATAATTTAATATATCAAAAAGGAGTAGTTAATGTCTGCTAAAAAGATAGTCGATAAATTTGGAGGTCAAACGGCGTTGGCGAATATTCTAGGCATTGGTCAAAGTAGTATTGCTTACTGGGTTCAAAAGGGCGTAATCCCTTCCAAATGGCATGCTAAATTGCTGTCTATAGGGCTTCAAAATAGTATAGATATAACGCCTGCAGATTTTATTACGACTCAAGGTGAAAGTTACAGTAATCAGGATAGTGATTTAAATACAGAAAGTTATAGTGGTAAAGCACCTGAAATAGTGATGCAAGATACCGCTCACTCGCAATTTTTATTTTATGCTTCTGATAGCGGTAAGTTGAAGATACAAGTTGTTTTAAACGATGAAACGGTATGGGCGTCTCAAAAAGGTATGGCTGAGATATTTGGTGTAGATGTTAGAACAGTAAGTGAGCATTTACAAAATATTTTCAAGAGTGGGGAGTTAGTCGAATCAGCAACTATCCGGAAATTCCGGATAGTTGCTGATAATGGCGGTGAGTATAACGTCAATTTTTATAATTTAGACGGCGTCATTTCAGTTGGCTATCGCGTAAATTCATATCAAGCAACTCAGTTTAGAAAATGGGCAACAAGTGTATTAAAAGAATATTTAATTAAAGGCTTCACGCTAGATGATGAGCGGTTAAAGCAGGCAAATCAATTATTTAATCAAGATTACTTTGATGAGCTTTTAGAGCGCATTAGGGAAATAAGAGCTTCAGAGCGCAGGTTTTATCAAAAAATTACCGATATTTATAGCCAATGTAGTGTGGATTACGACAAGAATGCACCGATTACATTACAGTTTTATGCCCATGTTCAAGATAAATTACACTATGCAATTCATCATCATACTTCGGCAGAGTTGGTGAAACTAAGAGCTGATGCAGATAAACCAAATATGGGGTTAACTTTTTGGGCAACATCAAAAAAAGGTGGAAAAATAGCCCGAACAGATATTAAAGTAGGGAAAAATTATTTAACTCATGATGAGCTGAACGAATTGAACAGACTTGTTGGTATGTTTCTAGATTTTGCAGAAAACTTTGCTAGGAGAAGAAATGTTTTAACGATGCAAGATTGGGTTAAAAAATTAGATGATTTTTTAACCTTCAACTCATATGAAGTGTTAGCTGGCTTTGGAAAAACTAAGCGTGAAAGTGCTGAACTGCATGCTGCGAAGGAGTTTGAAAAATTTAGAGTTATCCAAGACAAAACCTATGAATCTGATTTTGACAAGATAGTAGAAAAAACTAAAACAGGCAAAAATTAAAAAGAATATATGCACATTCACATTTTAGGTATTTGCGGTACATTTATGGGGGGTATTGCGGTGTTGGCGAAGCAGGCGGGGCATCGCGTGACGGGGTGTGATGCCAATGTGTATCCGCCAATGAGCACGCAGCTTGAGGCGCAAGGCATTGAGTTGATTGAGGGTTTTGACCCTTCGCAAACCAGGCTAAACCCTGATATGTATGTGATTGGTAATGTGGTTTCGCGCGGCAATCCGTTAATGGAAGAAATATTGAACCTAGGCTTGCCGTATATTTCTGGCCCGCAGTGGTTGGCTGAGAATGTGTTGCAAGGCAAGTGGGTGCTGGCGGTGGCGGGTACGCATGGTAAAACCACGACATCATCCATGTTGGCGTGGATATTGGAATATGCTGGGCTTGCGCCAGGCTTTTTGATTGGTGGCGTGCCAGAGAATTTTGGGGTTTCGGCAAGGTTGCCGCAAGTACCGCCAGCACAAATAATCAAGCTAGCAAGCCCCTCGCCCGCAAGCGGGATTAGCAATGACTTGGCTGATGTAGTTTGTCAGCCTAGTCAGGTGCTTAGTTGTTCCACCAGAGGGGTTGGGGAGAGGGGCGGCTCGACTATAGGCATTGCCCCTCACCCTAGCCCTCTCCCGCTTGCGGGAGAGGGGATTAAAAACATAGATGATGGTAGCTCACCCTTTTTTGTAATTGAGGCAGACGAATACGACACGGCTTTTTTTGATAAACGCTCAAAATTTGTGCATTACCGTCCGCGCACGGCGGTGTTGAACAATTTGGAGTTTGATCATGCCGATATTTTTGATGATTTGCCAGCGATAGAAAAG
>JANOWA010000121.1:0-5270 GCA_031417675.1 Methylotenera sp. | reverse complement strand
CGCCTGGGTTCACCACAATGCGTTTAATTTTAAAATTGGTGCTTTCTTCCAGCACCGTGTAGCTACCCCATGGGCGATACACGGTCTGATGAATTTCAGTGAGTTCTGGTTTGTGCGCTTTTACCCGTGCGACGAGCGTTTTAATTTCCTCGGTGCGGCTTCTATCGCAAATGAGAGTGGCATCGGCGGTTTGAATCACCACAATGTTATCTAGCCCCGCTGTGGCTAGCAGGCTTGTTTGGCTCCATAACAGGCTATTTGTCGTGTCTTGCGCAAAAACATCGCCGTGCAGCACGTTATTATCGACGTCTTTTGCATGACGCTGATAAATCGAATCCCAGCTTCCTAAATCGCTCCACGCCATATCCACGGGTACCACTGCAACTTTTTCTGCTTGCTGTGTCAATTTCTCGGCCAAGCCATAGTCCATCGAAATATTGGCAAAATTTGTGTAGGTTTCAACAAAGCTTTCTGCCGTCATCGCACTAATTTGCTGCGCCATTTCAGGTTGATATTGCTTGAACATTACCATGAATGCGCTGGCCTTAAACACAAACATACCGCTGTTCCACAAATAGCCATCTTGCACAAACTGAGCAGCCTTTTCGGCGTTAGGCTTTTCTACAAATTGCGCTACTTGGCGTACTGGCAATACCCCGCTGTAAGCCAATTGTTGACTTGGCTTAATATAGCCATAACCAGTCGCAGGCTCATGCGGTTTAATGCCTAGCAGCACCAAATAATCGTCTTGCGCAGCCAACTCAGCAGTTTGCCAAGCTTGTAAAAACGCAGCTTGATTGTCGATAGCATGGTCTGTTGCGAATACGCATATCATCGCTTGAGAGTCTTTTTGATGTATTTGACTCACTGCCCAAGCAATAGCAGGCAAAGTGTTGCGCGCACAAGGCTCGGCCAATACGTTGGCTACGGCGCTTGGCGCAATTTCCGCCAGCTGGCCTTTTACTTCAAATTTGTGGTCTTCGTGTGTAACGGTGAATAAATTAGCTGCATCAACATGCGCAAGCAAACGGCTGGCTGTTTGTTGCAGTAAGGTTTGCTCCCCATTTAAGGCAAGCAATTGTTTTGGGCGTAGCGTGCGCGATAATGGCCACAATCTAGTACCAGATCCGCCGCAAAGGATAATAGCATATCGATTTATTTGGTTAGTCACAGCTGATTAATCTCCATCTGATGAAACTTGATGCCAATTGTTTGATTCGCATCCTTACGCAGTTCTTCAATTTCAGCCTGCAAAGCCGCATGCTCTGACATTTTTAGCTTTAAAAAACGTGCCGTAATCACCGATTTTTCTTCTAGACCTTTTGGCGTCAGCAAATACATATACGCTAATTTGTTGTGGCTGTTACGAAAATTAGTCGCTTTTAGCAACCCGACTTTGATAAGCGCTTTTAAACAAAAATTAGCACGACCAAGGCTAATATCCAGCTCGCGCGCTAAATCTCTTTGGCTAATTTCTGGATTAGCTTCAAGAATCTTTAATATTTTATAGCGATATTCGTCAGTCAGCACAATATCAACAACGTCCGTTCATTAACTGAACGCTAGTTTATCAACATTTAATTCATCTATGCAAGTAAAACTTGCGATTAATTAATTAAGTGTCTAATTAATATAGAAAGTTAGGCAGAGAAATGCTTAATAAATACCCGTAAATTTTTTAATATCGCGCTGTTGGCGCTTGGTTGGACGCCCTAAACCACGCTCGCGCACACCCGTTTCATCCACTTTGGTCAGCTTGGTATTTTCACGTTTTGAAATACTGGCGGCGGTTTCGGCATACAACAAAGCTGCTTCTGGTGCGCCGCGGCGCATATTACTTAAGCCTGTTACTGTACATTCAATTTCAACGTCTTTATTGCGAATGGTAATCGTCATACCGATTTTAACTTCTTTAGCTGGCTTGGCGCGATCTCCATCCACGCGCACTTTACCGCCATCTACCGCATCGGCAGACAAGCTGCGTGTTTTAAAAAAGCGCGCAGCCCACAGCCATTTATCTAGGCGACATTTTTCTTGACCCGATTTGCTATCAGCTTCAATTGCCATTTATTTAGGTCTTTTTCGGTTGATTACTTTGCTTTGTGTTGCTTTCTAGTGTTTTACGGTAGCCAGACAACGTTGCCTCGGCATGCCCCATCACAGTTTCTGCAGCATAGCGGCCAGCCGCGTCGATATTGCCTGCTGGCGTGCCTGTTAAATACGCGATGCCTTCTAACACATGGTCGATGGTAATAATATGAAACTGGCCATCTTTCACCGCTTGCACCACTGCAGCATCCAGCAGCAAATGGCGTTGATTACGTTTGGGAATAATCACGCCCTGCTTACCGTTTAAACCCAGTGCCAAGCACACCCTAAAATAGCCTTCAATTTTTTCGTTTACACCACCAATCGGCATCACTTCGCCAAATTGATTCAGCGCGCCCGTTACTGCCATGCCTTGTTGAATCGGCAAATTGGCCATGGCAGATAGCAGCGCAAACAGCTCCGCGCACGAGGCAGAATCGCCCTCTACGCCGTTATATTCTTGCTCAAACACCAGTGAAGCATTCAAACTGAGCGGCGCTAAATGGCTGAAACTGGCGCTGAGCCAGTTTTGCAAAATAAAAATGCCTTTATCGTGGTTCGGACCGCTCATATTTACTTCGCGATCAATGTTAATCAGGCCTTTTCCGCCTGGGTGGCAACGCGCAGTAATGCGAATCGGCGAGCCAAAACTGGCATCACCCAACTCAATATGCGTGAGGCCATTCACCTGCCCTACCACCTCGCCATGCACTTGAATCAGCAACTCATTATCAATGATTGAATCGCGAATTTGGCTTTCAAAATACTGGTTTCTGGCCGATTTAGCCTGCATTGCGGCTTGCACATGTTCACCATTAATCAGCTCAGCCTTGCCTGCAAAGGCCGCGCTTTCTAACATTAATCGCTCTAAAAATGCAAAGTTAGTGCTAATGCGCGTTTGGTCTTCTTCTAGCCGTTGTAGCGCGCCAATTAGTCTAGCAACCGCTTCTTTGCTAAAATGCGCAATGCCATGTTGCACGCACTTTTGCGCCACATAACCAGCAATAGCGGCGTAGTTTTCTGGCGTAGCCGCAATGCGCTCTGCAAACTCTACTTTTATCGGAAAATAATTAAAAAAGTCGGGCTGCTCGTCTAGGCAATCGTAAAAATCGTCGCGCGTGGCAATTAATACTAATTTTACTTGTAGCGCGATTAAGGTGTTTACGGCAAAATTATTATTGGGTGAGCTATTAGTATCCTCAATTTGCAGTGTGCCGTTGCGGCAAAATCGGTGCAACTTTTCGATCATTTGTGCGCCAGCGGTTTCGTCATTGAGTAAATCACGCAAATGTAACAACAAAATACCGCCATCGGCCTTATGACAATTACCCGCACGCAAACGTAAAAAATCGGGCATCATCGAGCTATCTGATGCACTATCTACCGCGCCAAATAGGGATTGCAAGCTAGGATCATTGTCGTAAACCACCGCTTGGTTTAACTGTTGCGCTTGCATTAGGCGATTATCTACCAATATATTCACGCGAAAGCGCGCAAAAAATGGCTCGCTAATTAGCCCTTCTAGCGTATTATCCGTGGCATTATCAGTCGCGTTATCCGTGTCGTTGGCGGGTAGTGCTTGCCAAGCTTTTAAATAGGCCAACACTTCATGCTGCAGCAATGTAAAGTATTGATTTAACTCGTTTTCACAAACTAAAAAGCTAGCTCGCAAGGTAGTCAATATACGAGTTAACCATTGCTCGGCCGCTTGCAACATGGCTTGCTGATTTTCTAAGGCAACAAAATTTGGCAGCTCCATCATCAACGAACGGCCAAAACCATCCATCTCGGTACGTAACTTAGCGCCAAAGCCAACGGGTAGCTTAATTAAAGTGGGCTGGTTGGGCTGGTCAAAATTAAATAACGCAACTAAATCAGTCGTTTGCATACCATTTTCTTGCTTTGCCACTTCTAATATTGCGCTTTGCATCAATGACGTGCGACCACTGCCATGCGCGCCTAGCACCAACATATTAAAGCCACTTTGTGGCATATTTAAGCCAAATAGCGCGGCTTTTTTGGCCTCACTCTGCGCTACCCAGCCATGAATATTTGGCTGATAACCTGTTGAATCGACTAACAATTCAGCCGTTGAGCTAAACGTAAAATCGTTGAGTGAGATGGCAGCGTTTAAATCGCTATGGTTTAAATTTTGCATATTTTAATGTGGATGGTTTTCAAATAGTCAATTCAAATTGCTTATTGTTTTGGCTCGCTTGGCTTATTTATCCCAGCGTCGCTTTGCTTCGTCATCCGAAACTTTAGCCTCAACCCAACGCTCACCTTGGTTTGACGCCTCTTTTTTCCAAAATGGTGCACTGGTTTTTAAGTAATCCATGATAAATTCACAAGCCTTAAATGCCTCGCCACGATGCGCGCTGGTGACCGCCACCAATACAATTTGATCAAGCGGTTTTAGCATACCAACCCGATGAATAATCAGCGTATCAATCACATCCCAACGCGTTTTTGCGTCAAGTGCTATCGCTTCTAGCGCTTTTTGCGTCATTTCTGGGTAATGCTCAAGCGTGAGCGTGTTAATCGCATCACCGCCGTTAATGTCGCGTACTTGGCCAACAAAACTAACCAGCGCACCAATTGATGGCTGCGCAAGCCGCATGGATGCTAGCTCACAGCCAATATCAAAATCCTCGGTTTGCACGCGTACAGTCATTTTTTAAGCTAGCCACCTGTAACTGGCGGAAAAAACGCGATTTCATCGCCTGCATGAATGGCTGCCAAATCATCCACCAACACATGGTTAATCGCTGCGCGTACCACTTGTTTGCCATTAAATAAATTGGCCCAAATTTCACCGCGTTTTGATAGATAGTTTTTAAGTGCAGTCACGGTTTTAATGTCGCTAGGCAAATCAATATCCTCAGTCGAATAATTAACCGCTTCTTTAAGTCTTGCAAAGTATAATACTTTTATTTTCATGTGCTTATATAATTTTATTTATGTGAAATATTAAGATTATTTTTCATCAATCTCATCTATCGCGTCTAGCAAATCCATCGCTTCATCGGTTAAATCTACCCGCTCAATTTGCGCAAAGCGGCGCGAAATTTTTTGGCTGCTAATGTGTACATCTTGCGCGTTTTCGTGCGCTTGACGAATGTTATCGGCGAGTTTTTTCATGCGCGAATCAAAACGCTCAAAATCTTTACTTAACTTACCCA
>JANOWA010000120.1:0-3393 GCA_031417675.1 Methylotenera sp. | reverse complement strand
GCGATGATGGCCAAGGTTGACGCGGCTAAATATGACGTTGCCCAGTATGCAATGGTAGCGCTTGATGATACGCCAGTTGACATTGACGAAATGCAGATTGATAAGCTATACCAATCACTGTAAGGCTGATCATTGCAAGGCTGGTTAGTTTAGTGCGTGTTCTAGCTTGTTTTAAAAGGTACGCGCTCTTCTAATTCATTGGTATAAGCGGCTATGCCCGTTGATTCCCGCTGTAAAAAATCTTTAATGGCCGCCT
Source organism: Methylotenera sp. (assembly GCA_031417675.1). GTDB lineage: Bacteria > Pseudomonadota > Gammaproteobacteria > Burkholderiales > Methylophilaceae > Methylotenera_A. The sequence goes on along the minus strand of JANOWA010000120.1, from coordinate 3,137 downwards.
CAAAATCGGGGTGTGCAATTTTGTGATACGAGCAAGTTGGCCTAGGCTCAAACCCACGCGCAAGCTTGTGCTCGCCTTGCGCGCCCCCTTCAAAATAAGTGATTCCCTCATTAATGCAAAACTGTTGCGCTTGGTAATAGCACAGCTCAAAATGCAGGCCAGAAACAAATTGTAGCGCGCCCCAATAACGTCCATACAAGGTTGTTTTGCTATAAATATTCAGCGCGCAAGCAATCGGTTTGCCATCGATTTCTGCCACGATTAACAACAAGTTTTGCGGCATACTTGTGCCAATTTCAGCAAAAAAAGCGCGTGTTAAATACGGCGTAGAATGATGCTCGCGGTAAGTATTGCAATAGCAAGCGTAGAAAAAATCCCAATCAGCCTTAGTGACATCAGCGCCTTTAATTGGGCGACAAACTATGTTAGCGGCGGCTATTTTTTTGCGTTCTTGATGAATTTTTTTGCGTTTATCGTGGCTTAAAGTCGCCAAAAAATCTTCAAAATCACCATAATTTTTATTGTGCCACCTAAATTGTACGCCTGAGCGCTTTAACCAGCCAGCCGCTTCAAGCTGCTGCGCGCATGCCTCATCGGGAAACAACACATGTGCGCTTGATAATTGATGCTGCAGCATCACGCGTTCTAGCGCTTTAATCATCAACTGCATCTGATCAACCTGCTGACTTAATAAGCGCGCACTGGTGATGGGTGAAAACGGAATCGCCGACAGTAGCTTGGGGTAATAATCAAGCCCACTACGTTGATACGCATCGGCCCAAGCCCAGTCAAACACATATTCACCATAGGAATGGCTTTTTAAGTAAAGTGGCATGGCGCCAATCACTTGCTCACCTTGTTTAACCGCTAAGTGGCGCGGGCTCCAACCTGTGCTTGCCCCAACCGAACCTGAATGTTCTAAAGCACTTAAAAAAGCGTGGCAGAGCAATGGCGTTGCGTCACTTAACGCGTCCCAAGCAGCGGCGGAAATTGCATCGATGCTGGTGAGGAGTTCTACTGATAAATCTAGCAAAATGTCTTGTTTCATCAAAACATTTTAATACTAAATAGTGAAAAGTCTGAAATTAGGTTGACTGTGTTGGGATTGACAACGATTGAAAATTTATTGCTCAGTCGTTTGGTTATTATTAGCGCCAGTAGCCGTGTTGGTTTGAGCAGGTTTTTTATGGGTGTTTAGTGCTTGTCTATTCGTTTTAAGCCTACTTTTATTTTTTATTTCCGCTTCGGCTTCTTGAATTTTTTGCGCCTCTACTTTCGCTTCTGCGGCTTTTTGCCGCTCGACTGATTTAGCTTGTGCCAACTCTAATTCTTCAATGGTAATGACGCTATCTTCATCAACATCTACCGTATTAAAGTGGCGCGCAATTTGCGGCAAACACAAAGTGGCTTCTTCGCGATCAATTGAATCATCATTGTCTTTGTCGCAACCATTAAAGCGCTCTTCAATGCTTTCTTTCATGGCTTTGCGTTTTAACTCAACTTGATGATGCTCGGGATTGGTTGTTTTAGAATAATCGGCTAGCGCTTTACGCAAACGCGCCCTATCTTCTGGGCTAAAATTGTATTTTAAAGTTTGTTCTGAAATGTTCAGGTCGGCATCTTCTGCGAGTTGTTTTTCAGAGACTTGTTTATCTTCTGCAAAACTGCTGGTTTGCCCTAATGACAACAAAGCCATTAGCAGTAGCAAACTAGGATGCACAATATAAACGTTTGTTTTAAAAAACATTATTTTGAATAAACCTTTTTTTAATTATCAACACTTAAAATTAATTTAGTTAATCAGCTCGGTTAAACAATTTACTAGCATACTATGAATTAAGTTTGTAAATGCAGTGTTTCATATTATCGTGCAATTGTAAGTAATTGTAACGTTTGTGCTTATGACGCTTAACGCATACAAAAGTTTTTGCAATTATAGCTTTATTACATCTTAAATCTTATACTACAAATAAGTATGCCATTTAAACAATGCGTTAATTGTATGAAAGTGTAAGCCATGGCCGAGCAGAACAAAAATATATTAATGGTAGATGACGACGTGCGTATGCGTGAGTTACTACAACGCTATTTAACCGAGCAAGGGTTTGACATTAAAACCGTCGCCGATGCCAAAGAAATGGATGCTGCGCTTGCTCTGGGTAGCGTCGATTTATTGGTACTAGATTTAATGCTGCCAGGCGAAGATGGCTTGGCGATTTGCCGCCGCTTGCGCGCCAATAATGTCAGCACGCCCGTGATTATGCTAACCGCGCGCGGTGATGAAGTTGATAGAATCATCGGCCTTGAAATGGGCGCCGATGACTATTTACCCAAACCATTTAACCCACGTGAGCTGCTAGCCCGCATTAATGCGGTGTTGCGCCGCCACGAGCATAGCCCAGAAGCTGAAAACGCGAATAAAGAAATCTTTAGTTTTGGCGAGTTTGTGTTCGATTCGTCCACCCGCAGCTTAAGCAAAAATGGTATGCAAATCACCATCACCAGTGGCGAATTTGCGCTGCTAAAAGTATTTACCGAGCATCCGCGTCAACCATTATCACGCGATCGCCTGATGCAGCTGGCGCGTGGCCGCGAGTTAGATGTGTTTGACCGCAGTATTGATGTGCAGGTGTCTCGTTTGCGCCGCATCGTTGAGCCAGACCCAGCCCATCCGCGCTATTTGCAAACCATGTGGGGTTTTGGTTATGTATTTATCCCCGATGGCGAAGCGACGCACTAAGCCACCATTTAGCCCATGTTGAAGTATTTACCGCGCACACTGCTGTCACGCCTGATGTTGCTAATCGCCCTGTTATTAGCGATTAGCATTTACGCATCACTTAAAATTTTCGATTACTTTGACCGCGAACCACGCGCCACCACCGCTGCACTGCAAGCCATTACCATTGTTAATTACACGCGCGCATCGCTCATTGCCGCGCACGAAGATCGCCGCCTAGCCTTACTAACAGAGCTTTCTGGGCGCGAAGGCGTGCGTGTGTATGTGGCCGATTTTTTAGAAGATATCGAGCCGCTGCCGCCTGATCCATTTATTAATTTAATCGCGCAAAAAATTAAAGAGCGATTAGGCGTTGAAACCATTATCACCGTTAATCACTACGGTATTGCTGGCCTGT
>JANOWA010000119.1:0-5827 GCA_031417675.1 Methylotenera sp. | reverse complement strand
GTATTGTTTAGTAAACTCGTTTTAGCTATTGCTTGTTGTGGGTTTTGATTTAGAATAGTTGCAAATATAAAACGCACAACAAATGACCCAAAATACCACCCCACAAAATATCGTAGAGATAGACAACCTCTCGTTTGGCTACAAAGGCCGCATGTTGCATCAGGGCATTAATATGGTGTTTCCGCGCGGTAAGGTGGTGGCTATTATGGGCGGCAGCGGTAGTGGTAAAACTACGCTGTTGCGCCTAATTGGCGGCCAAATTAAGCCTAATAAGGGTGAGGTGCGTGTCGATGGTCAAATAGTACATAAACAAAGCCGCGAGGGCATTTACCAATTGCGCCGCAAAATGGGCATGTTGTTTCAGCAGGGCGCCATGTTTACCGATTTATCGGTATATGAAAATGTGGCTTTTCCCATGCGTGAGCATACCGATTTGCCCGAGAGCATGATTCACGATTTGGTGCTAATGAAGCTTAATGCAGTTGGCTTGCGCGGCGCACACCAATTAATGCCAACCGAGCTTTCTGGCGGCATGGCGCGGCGCGTTTCATTGGCACGTGCCATTGCGCTAGACCCCGATATTATTATGTACGATGAGCCGTTTGCTGGCCTAGACCCAATCTCAATGGGCGTAATTTGCGATTTAATTCGCACGCTTAACGATGCGCTGGGTGCAACTTCTATTATTGTTTCACACGATGTTAAAGAGACGTTCTCAATTGCTGATTATGTGTATTTTGTGGCCAATGGCACGGTGGCGGCTGAAGGCACACCAGACGATTTGCGCAAATCTAGCTTGCCGTTTGTGCATCAATTTGTACATGGCGAAAAAGATGGCCCTGTGCCGTTTCACTATGCGGCGGCTGATTATAAAACAGAATTGTTGGGCTTTGAAAAGCGCGCATTTGAAAACACAAGGCGCGAAACGTGATTCGATCTAAATTATTAACAGGCGTCATTCGCACCTTGCGCAACATTGGCAGCCGTTTTACCGAGCGTATTTGGCGTTTAGGTGCTGCCGCACGCTTGTTTTGGTTAATATTAATTTCGTCTGGCGAGTGTTTACGCCGCCCGCGTTTGGTAACGCGTGAGGTGTATTTTACAGGCGTGATGTCGCTGATTATTATTTTGGTTTCTGCGTTTTTTGTGGGCATGGTACTAGGCTTGCAAGGCTATAATACACTGCAAACTTATGGCTCATCCGAGGCAATTGGTGTATTAGTGGCACTAGCCTTAGTACGCGAACTTGGCCCTGTGATTACCGCGCTATTATTTGCTGGTCGCGCGGGCACGGCCATTACCGCAGAAATTGGCTTAATGAAAGCCACCGAGCAATTATCGGCCATGGAAATGATGGCCGTTAGCCCAATTGCGCGTGTACTGGCGCCGCGCTTTTGGGCAGGCGTGATTGCCATGCCAATTTTGGCAGCATTATTTTGTATGGTGGGCGTATTAGGCGGTTATTTAGTGGCTGTACCGCTGATTGGCGTGGACGCAGGCGCATTTTGGTCGCAAATGCAGGCCAGTGTTGATTGGCAACATGATATTTTAAATGGTATGTTTAAAAGTGTAGTGTTTGGTGTGGCCTGTACGATTATTGCGATATTCGAAGGCTATGACGCGCCGCCCACGGCCGAAGGCGTTAGCCGCGCAACGACGCGCACTGTGGTTACGTCATCTTTAGTAATATTAGGTTTAGATTTTATATTAACCTCTTTTATGATTAACATTTAAAACTTTATACTTAAAATTAATCTTAAAAGGTTTAACTTTTTTTCAAATTAATTTAACGGATTTAACTCATTTTCAAATTAATCTTAAAAGATTAAACTTATTTAATTAAATTAATCTCAAGAGATTAATTTGCAGGAGCAAAAGATGGAAAGATCAACGATGGATTTGTGGGTTGGCATATTTGTGGCGCTTGGCGTAGCAGCCTTGCTGGGCTTGGCCATGAAGGTGGGCAACCTGACTACTAGCAATATTGGCGCAACTTACACGGTAACCGCCAACTTTGAAAATATTGGCGGATTAAAGCCGCGCGCACCCGTTAAAAGCGCGGGCGTGGTGGTGGGGCGCGTCAGCGACATTAAATTTGATGCGGCCACTTTCGAGGCAGTAGTAAGCCTAAGTGTAGATAAACGTTATGCGTTTCCAAAAGATACCTTTGCAAGTATTTTTACCGCTGGCCTGTTGGGTGAACAGTATATTGGCTTAGAGGCAGGTGGCGATGATGCTAAACTAGCTAATGGTGATAAAATCATCAAAACGCAAGATGCGGTTGTACTAGAAAAAATGATTAGTCAATTTTTGTATAACAAAGCGGCAGAAAGCAAAGATGCCGAACCAGCCGCAAAAGCCGATTCAACCAAAGCAGCGGATGATGCGTTAGGTGCAAATCCACTGGATAATTTAAGCAAAGATGCGCCAGCTGCACCCTAAAAGTCATGCTGCGGTATTAATTTAGCAACAAAAATAAGGATTTTAAATATGTTAAAACGTTTGATGATTGGTTTATGTTTGTTGGGTTTTAGTATGGCGAGCCTTGCAACAGAAGCGCCAGATGAGTTGGTAAAACGCACCGCAGAAGATGTGCTGGCGATTGTTAAAGCCGATAAAGATATTCAAGCAGGCAATCAAGAAAAACTGTTTGCGCTTGCGCAAGAAAAAATCTTGCCAAACTTTAATTTTGATAAAGTGTCGCGCTTGGTGCTGGGCAAAAATTGGACAAAAGCCACGCCAGAGCAAAAAGCTGGGTTTCAGTCTGAGTTTAAATCACTGCTAATACGCACGTATGCCACGGCGCTGTCAAAATACAAAAATCAAACCATTGAATACGCGCCACTGCGGATGGCCGATGGCGCTGCAAATGCATCGGTTAAAACGTCTATTGTACAGCCAGGCGGCCAGCCTATTGCAGTTAATTATTCGCTAGAAAAACAAGCAGATGCGACTTGGAAAGTCTATGACATTGTGATTGAAGGCGTGAGTTTGGTGACCAATTATCGTGGCCAATTTGCACAAGAAATTCGCCAAAATGGGCTTGATAGCCTGATTAAAAAATTGGCCGATAAAAATAAAGCAGCTGGCGTAAAAGCTAGCTAATTACTCAAAACCACCAACTAAAACCATGTCGCAAATTGCACAAATTGATAACCGTTGGCTGCTTAGCGGCGATGTGGTTGTTGGCTCGGCAAAAGCCATTTTAACGGCTAGCCAAGGCTTTGCTATAACTAGCAACACCGCAGTGGATTTTGCGCAAGTAGCCGATATTGACACGACCGCTTTAAGCTTAATTTTAGAGTGGAAACGCCGTGCGCAAGCCGAAAATAAAACCTTAAGTTTTATGAATTTGCCCGCCAATTTAAACAGTTTAGCGCAGCTATACGGCGTGAGCGAGCTGATTAATTAGCGTTTAAATTGTCGCGAAGCTTGTATATGTAGCAATTAAACCCCACCATCTTTGTTGGGGTTTGTTTTTTTAACCATCGTTTAAACGCATTATCGTTTTAAAAAAGAGTCAAATTGACTATTCCAGCCATACAAATTAACAATATTTATAAGCAATTTGGCGATTTGCATGCGCTAAATGGCGTCGATTTGCAAATTGAGCAAGGTGAGTTTTTTGGCTTACTTGGCCCAAATGGCGCGGGTAAATCTACACTGATTAACCTGATGGCGGGCTTGTTAAAGCCCACGCAAGGCAATGTGTCGATAATGGGTCATGACGTGATTACTGATTACCAATCTGCGCGCATGAGCCTTGGCGTGGTGCCGCAAGAACTGGTGTTTGACCCATTTTTTAACGTGCGCGAAATGCTGCGTTTTCAGGCAGGGTATTTTGGCCGTGGCCGCGAAAATGATGCTTGGGTGGATGAAGTGATTGAATCGCTTGGCTTAACCGACAAAGCGCACACCAATATGCGCAAGCTTTCTGGCGGCATGAAGCGCCGTGCTTTAATTGCGCAAGCGCTCGTGCATAAGCCGCCTGTCATTGTGTTGGATGAGCCCACCGCTGGCGTAGATGTTGAGTTGCGGCAGGTTTTGTGGGCGTTTATTAAAAAGCTCAACCGCGAAGGCACCACCATCATCCTTACCACGCATTATTTAGAAGAAGCCGAAACGCTGTGTGAGCGCGTGGCCATGATGAAAGATGGCAAAATTGTCGCGCTTGATACCACCGCCAATTTACTCAGCAAATTGCCTGGCAAAAATTTACGCCTGCAATTGGGTGATGCTGGCTTGCCAACCGCATTATTGCCGATGTTAAAAACGGGCGAAAATGGCGTTTATACGCTGGCATTAACCGAGTTAAACCAAGTGGAGTTTGCGCTAAGCGAGTTGCGTAAAGCCAATATTACGGTACAAGATATGCAGCTTATGGAAGCCGATTTAGAAGATGTGTTTATGTCGCTTGTGGGCAGCAAATGAACCATTTAACTCAAAATAAGCACTTGCCTGCAAGCCGCATGGATGTTAGCTCGTGGCGCGGTGCCTATATGTTGTTTAAGAAGGAATTATTTCGCTTTTGGCGCGTCGCGTTTCAAACGGTTGCTTCGCCAATCCTCACTGCATTATTGTATTTACTGATATTTTCGCATGCGTTAGAAGGCCATGTGCAGGTGTATAAAGGGGTGCAATATCAAGCTTTTTTAATCCCTGGCCTCATCATGATGTCACTATTGCAAAACGCCTTTGCCAACAGCTCGTCCAGCCTTGTGCAATCAAAAATTATGGGCAGTATTGTATTTGTGTTGCTCACGCCCATTAGCTATGTGCAGTTTTTTTGCGCGTTTTTAGCAGCGGCCATTATTCGCGGCGTGTTGGTTGGCTTTAGCATTTATATCGTGGCCATTTGGTTTGTTGAATTGCCGATTATGCATCCCGTATGGATATTGACTTTTGCCTTGCTAGGCAGTGCGCTACTAGGCACATTTGGCATTATTGCAGGCATTTGGGCCGATAAATTTGACCAAATGGCAGCGTTTCAAAACTTTGTGATTATGCCGCTGACGTTTTTATCGGGCGTGTTTTATTCAATACACAGTTTGCCGCCCATTTGGCAAACCATCTCAAAATTTAACCCATTTTTTTACATGATCGATGGCTTTCGATATGGGTTTTTTGGCCAAGGTGATATTTCGCCATGGATAAGCTTGTGTGTAGTCAGTGCATTTTTACTGGCATTAGCATGGCTGTGTCTAAAAATGTTAAAATCTGGCTATAAATTACGTGGTTGATAAATAGATGTTAAGCGCAAAGCAGTTAGAAAGTTATATCACCGCAGGTTTGGCTTGCGACTTTATAGAAGTGTTGGGCGATGACGGTACGCATTTTGAGGCAACTATCGTTAGCCCCGCCTTTGAAGGCAAGCGCATGGTGGCACAACATCAGCTGGTTTATGCCACGCTGGGCGACCGCATGAAAGCAGAGATTCACGCGCTGGGTATGAAAACTTATACGCCAAGCGATTGGGCAAAAATCAGTGGCAAGAATTGAATTTACAGAATTAAATAGAAATTAGGAGTAAGTAAAATGGACGCACAAGCAACAATTAAACAAACAGTCACCAGCAACGATGTGGTGCTTTACATGAAGGGCAACCCAAAGTTTCCGCAATGTGGTTTTAGCAACATGGCGACGCAAATTTTAGATGCTTGCAATGCAAAATACGTCAGCGTGGACGTGTTGCAAGATGCAGACATCCGCGAAGGCATCAAGCAATTCGCCAACTGGCCGACTATTCCGCAGCTGTATGTACGTGGCGAATTTATTGGCGGTAGCGACATCATGCGCGCCATGTACGAGAGCGGCGAGCTGCAAACGC
>JANOWA010000118.1:0-4471 GCA_031417675.1 Methylotenera sp. | reverse complement strand
CTGCTACCAAGCCAATTGGCAAGGCCATGTTAAGGCCAACCAGCCATAGGCCGATGACGTAAAATGCACTCATGGCGAGCATAACTGCAAGCTGTCCACGTAAAAATTCGGCTAGCACTTGGTCAATTTCTTGGGCGATTTGTGTCATTTTGCCAATCAAATCGCGCGGAATCAGCTCGCCGATTTTTTGCATAAAAATATCCCAATCGCGCAGCAAATAAAATAGCACCACAGGCAGCAGCAAAATATTGGCTAATAAGCCAATTAAGGCCATGCCGTGGCTGCCTGCGCTAATTAGCACATCACCAAATAGGCCGCCCGCTGTCTTCCAATTTTTGGTCACAATTTCTTGAATTTGCGCGGGGTCAATGTTCAAGCTGATGCCAAATTGTTTTTGTAGAAACGGCTCTAAAGTGGTGCGGATATTGGTGATAAGGTCAGGCAGACGCTGCGCGAGTAATTGCGATTCTTTCTGTAATAGCGGAATTAAAATGAGAATGAGCGAGCTCAAAATACCAATAATTGCCAGCATCACCAGCACAGTAGCCAGCGTGCGGCCAAGTTTAAATTTGCCAACGCCCCACAAGCAAATTTTATCGACCAGCGGGTCGCAAATATAAGCCAAAATCGCTGCGATTAAAAACGGTGTGAGTACAGGTAGCAGCAAATAGAGCAGCGCTAAAAAAGCAGCGATTAAAATCAGCCAGCGATTATTCGCCAAAAAATGAGTATTTTGGCCGCTATTTTTGGGGATATTAGTCATATGAGTTAAAATTATACTTAACTTAATCAACCTTAATGCAATAAATTGAATCGAGAACAGTTTTGGCAACAAATGACACCAAAAAAGATAGCACCAATAAAGAAAGCATAAGCTACCGCGACGCGGGTGTGGATATGGAGGCGGGCGATGCGCTGGTAGAGCAAATTAAGCCCTACGCCAAGCGCACCATGCGGCCAGAAGTGTTAGCGGGTATTGGCGGTTTTGGCTCTTTATTTGAAATGCCGAAAAAGTTTAAAAATCCGGTGTTGGTATCAGGCACCGATGGTGTTGGCACTAAATTAAAATTGGCTTTTGAGCTTAATTGCCATGATACGGTAGGCATTGATTTAGTCGCCATGAGCGTGAATGACATTTTAGTGCAAGGCGCAGAGCCGCTATTTTTCCTCGATTATTTTGCTTGTGGCAAGCTAGAAGTTGGCACGGCGGCGGCGGTGATTAAGGGTATTGCTGAAGGCTGCGAGCAATCAGGTTGCGCGTTAGTGGGCGGCGAAACTGCGGAGATGCCAGGTATGTACCCCGCTGGCGAGTACGATTTAGCGGGCTTTGCGGTAGGTTGTGTGGATAAAGAAAAAATTATCAATGGGACTACAATTTCAAGCGGTGATGTGTTGCTGGGCTTGGCTTCCAGCGGCGCGCATAGCAATGGCTATTCGCTGATTCGCAAATTAATTGCCAATTCTGGCATTGATTTTGAATCTGATTTTCATGGTAAAAAATTCAAAGACGTAGTAATGGCACCGACTAAAATTTATGTGAAATCGCTGCTAAAGCTAATCGATGCGATACCTGTAAAAGGCATGGCGCACATCACGGGTGGCGGCATTACCGAGAACATTCCACGCGTATTGCCAGCAGGCTTAACGGCGGAAATCAGCAAAACTAGTTGGACGCTTCCGCCGCTATTTCAGTGGTTGCAAGCGCAAGGCAATATTACCCACAGCGAAATGTACAAAACCTTTAATTGCGGTATTGGCATGGCGGTGATTGTGGATAAAGCCCATGCGGCGCAGGCTAAGCAATTGTTAGAAGCCAATGGCGAAACCGTATATGTAATCGGTCATATCCGTACGCAAGCAGCGGGCGAAGCGGCGACTGTTGTTGTATAAAACAATCGTTGTACAAAACAGACAACGTATTTTGTGCTGAAGCGTTAAATGTGCTTACTCAATTTTAGAGGGAATACAATGTTGAGATTAAAGCAGCTCATCGTTTTTTTATGCTTGCTGAATGCGAGTGTGGTATTTGCGTTGCCAAAAAGTGTGCAATTAGAATACGACGTCGCGCGCGATGGAAAATTATTCGCCCGCGTAAAAGAAAGCTTCACCCAAAATGGTAAGCAATACCGTATTCAATCCATCACCAAAGGTGTCGGTATTTACGCGCTGCTTGGCGAGCGCAGACTCACTAGCACTGGCGCGGTGACCAAGGCAGGCTTAAAGCCTAGCCATTTTGAGCTGCGTCAAGGTAGAAATGATAATAAAACGTTAATTGCCGATTTTGATTGGGTCAAAAATACGCTGACGATGCAAAAAAAAGATGAAAAGCAAATTGAAAAACTCAGCGCAGGTACGCAAGATTTAGCCAGCTATGCGTATCAATTTATGTTCAACCCGCCTGTAAAAGATGATATTAGCGTGACGATGACCACGGGCAAAAAGCTTAACGTGTATCAATATAAAGTGTTGGTGCGAGGTGCTAGTCTAAACTTGGCAAAAACTAACTACAAAACGCTGCAACTGTCTAACGAAGCCGCTGCTGGACAGGACAAAAAACAATTGTGGTTGGCGCAAGATCAATTTTATTTGCCAATACGTTATCAGCTGACCGACGACGATGGCGACACCTACGAGCAAACGCTGACGAAAATTCATGTGGAATAAATGGCTAGCTGTGCTGCAAGAGCCTGCCTATAAAAGGCTGGGGTTTGCCTTGTGCATTTCTGCCTTATTACATTTTTTTTTGGTGGGAAAGTTTTATTTGTTGTTGCCAGATAATAAACCAGCGCAACATACCATTGAAGCACGTTTGCAATTGCCAAAAATGCTTAAGCCTGCCGAGGCGGCAAAACCGCAAGCTGCTGCACCAGTACAGGCTAAACCAGCAGTAGTAAAACCAAAGAAAATACCACCAAAACCACTTAAACCCATTGCACAACAACCTGAAGTTGAAGTTCCTATAGCAGAATCGGCAGCTGTTGAAAATACTGCCCCTGCTGCAGAGCCGCCACCTAGACCATTGCTTTCAGAGCCGCTAGCAACCGCTGGCAATTCAACAGATATTAGCGAGCCCGTACCAACGCCTGCCGACGCGCAAGCGACAGATGATAGCTTGGCCGTTAACGAAAACGCGTTTCAATATGTGGAAACCACCTTTAATGTCAGCACCAAAATTGGTGGCAGCCCAGAGGGTACGGCCACTATGACTTATAGCCTGCAAGATGGCGTGCATTATCAAATTAATAGCGTGGCAAAAGCGCGTGGATTAGCCGCTTTGGTATTATCAGAGCTGATACAAACCAGCGAAGGCCTACTTACCAAAACAGGCTTGCAGCCGAGTAAATTTAGCTATGATTATGGTGGTAAAGCGAGCAAAAGCCGTTTAGCGACGTTTGATTGGCAGACAAAAATCGTCAAGATGGAGACTGCCACAGGCATAGAAACCGACGATTTACCAGACGATGCGCAAGATTTGCTGAGTTTTATGTATCAATTTATGTACGTGCCGCCGCTGCATACCATGCAAATTCACATTGTTAATGGCAAAAATTTGCGTAGCTATGATTACAGTTTTGAAGGCGAAGAAACTACGCTGCTGCCGATTGGCGAGACTAAAACGGTGCATATTCAGCACGCCAACGCCGAGACCGATGAGAAAATTGACTTGTGGCTTGCGGTGGATAATCAATATTTACCTGTTAAAATTGTAAAAGTTGATAAAAATGGCAAAATTTATGAATTTACAGCGGCTAATTTAAAAGCGTCGCAAGCAACCGTACACCCAGCAAATAATTATTAACGCTTAAAAAGATTCTAATGACCCCAAACCTATTGCGCCAAGCGGCGATGTTACTCACCAATCTGCTCGATTTTAATAGCCCAGCTGATGCCAAATTAGGCGAATTTTTTCGCAATAATCGCGAGCTTGGCACCAAAGATCGTGCCTTTGTGGCCGAAAGCGTCTATGGCGTGCTGCGCCGTTTGCGCTATTTAAGCGCGGTTACCGCCAATGAGGCAGGCGACCCAGATGATGCGCGTAAGCTTATTTTGGCTTGGTTGCTACGGGTGCAAGGCAAGAGTATTCGCGAGCTAGAACCCATTTTAAATGAGCAACAAACCGAATGGGCGCAGGCCATTAAAGCGAAATCAACTGAAAATTTCCCGCTTCCCGTGCAAGCCGACGTGCGTGATTGGCTGTGGGACAAGCTAGTAGCACAATATGGTGAAAAAGAAGCCTTAACGATTTGCCGCAGCATGTTCGATCAAGCGAGCCTAGATTTGCGCGTGAACACCATTAAAGGCAACCGCGAAGAAGTGCTAGTGCGCATGCTGGCCGAGAATACAGTGAAAGATAACGTGATTGAAATCACGCCACACTCACCCATTGGCATTCGCATGGCCGCACGGCTAAACATTAGCAAACACGTGCTGTTTGAGGCAGGCAAGATAGAGGTGCAAGATGAAGGCAGCC
>JANOWA010000117.1:0-8987 GCA_031417675.1 Methylotenera sp. | reverse complement strand
CTCGGCCGTATTCACGATGACAAACAGGCGATTGCAGCGGCTGAACTGGCGCTAAGCACCTTTGAGAGAGTGAATTTGGATGTGATGTATGCACTGCCCAAGCAAAGCCTTGCGCACGCGCTGCAGGATGCACAAATGGCGGTAAAATTAAACCCCGATCATTTATCTTTTTACCACTTAACCTTAGAACCCAACACGCCGTTTCACCGCACACCGCCTAGCTTACCAAGCGACGACATAAGCGCGGATATGCAAGAACAAATTGAGATTTTACTCGCTGAAAATGGTTATGAACATTATGAAACGTCGGCTTTTTGTAAGCCTAAAAGTAACGCACGTCACAACCTAAACTACTGGCAATTTGGCGATTATTTGGGCATTGGTGCGGGCGCACATTCTAAGCTCAGTTATCACGATAAAATCAGCCGCGAAACGCGCCACAAGCACCCAAAAGCCTATATGGAAACCGCTGAAAATGGCAACGCAGTAAATAGTACTTGGGTGATAGCGCAAGCCGATTTAGGTTTTGAATTTATGATGAACGCGCTGCGATTAACGGGCGGTTTTGAAACAAAATTATTTAGCGAGCGAACTGGCCTGCCGCTACAGGCAATATCCACGGGGCTTGCAGCGGCATTAAAAAAAGGTTTAGTGACGCAAGATTCTCAAAAAGTTGCGCCTACATTGCTTGGTCAGCGCTATTTAAATGATTTGCTGGCGTTATTTTTAAACTAATTTAAGTCTTTGTGGGTATCTAGCACGGCAACCAGCATCAAAATCTCATTCAATACCGCTTTGCCAAAGCCTGTTCTATCGCCGCCGCGGTTATCGGTAATTAAGCCGCGCAAATAAACGGTCGCCAATTCACCTGGCCACACACTACACAACTTCTCGATAATATGCGGAAACTCTTCTAAACTTTGCGGCACGACAATAGAAATTTCTGTTTCATACCAAACGGGCGTCATCACGTTGTAAATATCGTGCAGGCCTTTGGCATAAGCTTCAAAATCGTCTTTTAAATTCAATTTTCTAAAAATTTCTAACAAATACAGCCAATGATTTATCGACGCTTTTGGCTGTGATTCAATCGTTAACTTAAGGTGCGCAATCGCATCTTGATGACGACTAATGCTCATTAACAATTTGGCTTCTGCTAAGGTTGAATCTAAACGCGCTTCTACTTCTTTAGCGGCCTGAGCCTGTTGCTTGGCTTCTGGCGTATCTTCAGGCTCTGGCAATTTTGGTTTTAAATAACCGCCAAAATCAACAATGGTTTCTTGGATGGTGGCCTGCATAGAGGTTGCCACAAAACTCATTTTTTCAAACATGCGCTCGCGATATTTTTTAAGCATTATAGCGGCTAAAATTGCCAGCAACCCTAGCGCCAGCGCAATTTTTGCTAAATCTGTTCTTAAGTAATCTAATAGGCCATTTGACTCTTGTGTGGCTTCAACCGCTGGTGCAGCCGCGCTAGCTTTTGGCTTAGTGTTCGCGTTTAAATTTTTAAATACTTTTTTGCCTGTGCTTGTGCTAGCAGTTGCAACAGTGCTTGTTGCGGCTACAGAATTATTCGCGCTATTTGTCGCATCGCTTGCGCTTACGTTTTCGTTTGCAGGGGCATTATTGGCATATATATTAGTCGCCGTTTTGTCAGCGCTTGAATGATTGCTGTCTGCGTTAAAAGCGGTCGATTTGTCAGTAGAATTGCTTAAAGTTTTTTCCCAAATCAAGGTTAAGTTATTGAGTTTTGTTTCTAAAAAGACAATTTTTTGTTTTAATATGGCCAACTGCTGTTTTAGCAATTCATTTTTACTCACCCAAAACTCATACTCTTCTTTAAATTTTGCAGGTACTTTTTTTAATATCGACTCAAAATCTGTTGTAATTTGTAAGCGATTCGTGCGCGGTTTTTGCGCAGCCAATTGTCTTATCGGCGCACTTTTTGAAAGCGATTTTATGGTAGGCACCACTAACAAAGTAGGCTCTTTAAAGCGACCTGTCGCACTAAGTTTTGCTTGCTTGGCTGTATTTAAACGCAACGTTTTACTGACAAATAGCCGCTGCATCACTACATTTTTAGGGTAAAACAGTCGCGCAACGTCATTTAAATTTTCGCCTGGCAACATCGGCCAAATCATCTCATTACTTGTTTCTGCCGATTGCAAATCGCTATCTAGCGCCAGCAAATCGTTACTTTCGGCAAGCACATTGCCGCTAATAATTAGCACAAGCATACTGACTAAAATTAATTTTAGTTTCATTATTGTCCTATTAATCTACCGTTTTTCGCGCGCGCGAAATGGCTTGCTTGACTTGAACGGGCGCGGTGCCACCAATATGGTTGCGGCTTGCCAGTGAGCCTTCAAGCGTTAATACTTGATACACATCCTTGCCAATCGTTTTGCTAAATTCTTGTAGTTCGATTAAAGGTAAATCGGCCAAATCGCAACCTTTTTGCACGCCATGCTTCACAGCTAGCGCGACTACTTCGTGTGCATCTCTAAAAGCCATACCCTTTTTCACCAAATAATCGGCTAAATCGGTTGCGGTGGCAAAACCCTCCAGCGCGGCTTGGCGCATATTGGCTTTATTTACCGTAATACCGCGCAACATATCGGCGTAAATTTTTAGCGTAATCAACAGCGTATCCGCCGTGTCAAATAGTGGTTCTTTGTCTTCTTGATTATCTTTGTTATACGCCAGCGGCTGGCCTTTCATTAGCGTGAGCAAACCCACCAAATGGCCATACACACGACCCGTTTTGCCGCGCACCAGCTCGGGCACATCGGGGTTTTTCTTTTGCGGCATAATCGAGGAGCCCGTACAAAAACGGTCTGCAATATCAATAAATGCAAATCTTGGACTAGACCACAAAATGAGTTCTTCAGAAAAGCGTGATAAATGCATCATCAACACGCTGGCCGCAGCCGTAAATTCAATGGCAAAATCACGGTCGCTGACTGCATCGAGTGAGTTTTCACACACGCCATCAAAGCCCAAACTTTTAGCCACCATTTCGCGATTTATCGGGTAGCTGGTGCCTGCCAAAGCGGCTGCACCAAGCGGCAAGCGGTTAATACGTTTGCGGCAATCGGCAAAGCGCTCTGCGTCGCGTTTTAGCATCTCAAAATAAGCCATTAAATGGTGACCAAACGTGACGGGTTGCGCGACTTGCAAATGCGTAAAGCCAGGCATGATGTTGTCAACGTTAGCCTCGGCTAAATCTAGCACTGAAATTTGTAGGGTTTTAATGGCCGCCAACACGTCGTCAGACGTGGCGCGCAGCCACAGCCGTACATCGGTTGCTACTTGGTCGTTACGGCTTCTGCCCGTGTGTAAGCGCTTACCTGCATCGCCAACTTTATCGGTTAAACGCTTTTCAATGTTGAGATGCACATCTTCTAAATCGAGCAGCCATTCAAACGTGCCCGCGTTAATTTCTGCCAAAATTTCATTCAAACCAACTTCAATCGCTTTAACGTCTTCTGTGCCAATAATGCCTTGTGCGCCCAACATACGCGCGTGCGCAATTGAGCCAGCAATGTCAAACTCAGCCAAGCGCTTGTCAAAGCTGACAGAGGCCGTGTATTGCTTAACCAGCTCGGCCACTGGCTCGCTAAAGCGGCCTGACCAAGCCTCTGCTTTTTGATTGAGTGACGATTTTTTATGTTTAGCGTTATCTTGCACTTAAATGATTGCCTTTTTATATTGTATTTATTTAAGCTAAAAATGAAAAACTCTTTATAAATAATATAGTTATAGTAATATATTAACAAACATTTTAACTAAAAACTACTGTGCGCAAAAATAGTCGCTTACCTAACTTTCAAAACCTTGGCATTCACCTGCGTATTTTGCTGATTGTGAACCTGCTTGCGGTGATGGCGGCCATTTTGCTTAGCAAACAATTACGCGAATTTTTTCCTTTATTAGCGCAGCTGTCCTCGCTGGTGCAACCTATTTTATTGCTTAGTTTGCTCAGTTTATATGGGCTTCATCCTATTCTAACTAAACTGAAATATTGGCAAGGTGTTATGGCAATTATCTTGCTGGAAACTGGCATGACTTACCTTGTTTTTATGTTTATTGCTTACTACTTCTCTAATGTGTTACCTGCTGAAATCGCCCGCCCTTGCTTGCTTGCAGCCATTGTCACTGGTATTGTTATTTATTATTTTTACCTGCAAGAACGCGCATACTCGCCTGCGATTGCCGAGGCACGTTTACAGGCTTTGCAAGCGCGCATTCGCCCACATTTTTTGTTTAACAGCATCAATGCGGTGCTGTCGCTGATTCGTAGCCAGCCCAAACGCGCCGAAACCGCGCTAGAAGACATGGCGGATTTATTTCGCGTGTTAATGAGTGAAAATCGCGATTTGGTGCCGCTGGCGCAAGAAATCGCCTTGTGTCATCAATATTTAGATTTAGAAAAATTACGGCTAGAAGATCGCCTAAAAATCACTTGGCAAATCAACGATATGCCATCAGACGCGATGATTCCACCGCTAATTTTGCAGCCATTGCTAGAAAACGCGGTGTATCACGGCATTGAACCGATGCCAGACGGCGGCGAAATCATCGTTAAAATTTATACAAAAGTAAAAGAGTTGCACATCAGCATTAGCAACCCTTACGCGCCGAAAAATGACCACCACAGCGGCAACAAAATGGCGCTAAAAAATATTAAAGAACGCTTACAATTGCATTTTGATTTAGAAAGTTCGCTTAAAACCGAGGCTAAAAATAATCGCTATGAAGTGCACATTCGCATTCCATTTGGGAGTTAGCTGATGCCGCTTAACATTTTAATTGCCGATGATGAAGCGCCCGCACGCAACCGCCTGCGCGATTTGCTGGGCGATATTAAAAATGTGAGCATTGTAGCCGAGGCCAAAAACGGCAAAGAGGCGATTGATTTAGCGCAGCAAACCAAGCCAGACTTAATGTTGCTGGATATTCGCATGCCAGTGATGGATGGCATTGAGGCGGCGCAACACGCGCAAAAAATCGAGCCAAAACCGCACATTATTTTTACCACCGCGTTTGATGCTTACGCGATTAAAGCCTTCGATTTAAACGCCATTGATTACTTGCTAAAACCGATTCGGCTAGAACGTTTGCAAGCCGCAATCGATAAAGCACATGCCCTGCAAGCTATCCAACAAACTAGGCAATTAGCCGCTCTGCAGCCACTGCAAAAAATGCGATCACATTTAAGCATTCACGAACGCGGGCGGGTGCTGCTAGTGCCAATTGAAACCATTATTTATTTGCGCGCCGAGCTTAAATACGTAACGGTACGCACGGCCGAGCGTGAATATTTGATTGAGGAATCGCTCACCAATTTAGAGGCCGAGTTCGGCGAGCGATTTATTCGGCTGCACCGCAATTGCTTGGTTTCGCCAAATTTTATTATGGGCTATGAAAAGCGGCTTAACGCTGAAAATGAACAGCAATGGGTTGCATTGCTTAAGGGCGTCCCCGAAGCCATTGCCATTAGCCGCCGCCAACAACACCTAGTTCGTCAGGCATAACACGCTATTTATTTCACTTATTCTTGTTACGCTCAAAATCCTCAATCACTTTGGCCGCCCAATCTTTTCCGCCCAAACCAAATGCAATCGCCAAGGCCAAAAAGAACGCGCCAAACACAATCACAAATAGCGAGTTAATCAGCTGCATGCCAATGCCTAACTGCTCTAGCGCCACAAAAATAGCCAAAATTTGTATGCCGTATTCGGCCGATGTACTGACCGTAAGCGCTTGGCCAAACTTGATGCTATACAGCCAAGCGAACACCAGCCGATTAACGAATCGCGCCAGTAGCGTGCCAAAAATCACCACCAAAATCGCCACAATAATATGCGGCAAATAACTCGCCAATTGTTGTAGCAAGCCCGCAACCTCGCTTAAACCCAATGAATTTGCGCCAGTAATAATAAACAAAATAATCACCAGCCAATACACCACCTGGCTGATAATGCCGCTTAAGGTCAAACTAAAGTTGCCGTGACTCATAAAAGCCTCCAGCCCTGATTTTTGTGCAAATTTATCAAACTGCGCCAGCTCTAGGCCGCGTTTTACCGCTTTTCGAATCAGTTTTGCAATAAGCCAGCCAACAAATAAAATGACAATCACAGCTAATAATCTGGGCACAAAATGCACCAATTGCAGCCAAAATTGATTGAGTGAATCGATAAAAATATCCAGTTGATCTTGCATAAAGCCTCCTAAAAATTGTTTTTAATCAACCCTTTAAATTAATAAGTTTCGCTTAGAATTATAATGCCATTAATATCAGCTTTTGCGACTTAAACTTTAGCTTAACCTAAAATTGTCCATTTTTTGTAACAGTTTGTAAAACGGCCTCTGTGATAAAATAATTAATATGACCAATCTACAAAAAAAACTAGCGCCTAAAAAATTAGTAATCGCCTCACGCGAAAGCGCATTGGCCATGTGGCAAGCGCTGCATATTCAGGCCCGCCTGCAAGCTTTATACCCAAGCTGCGATGTACAAATTTTAGGCATGACCACCACTGGTGACCAAATTTTAGATTCTCCGCTTTCTCGCATTGGCGGCAAGGGTTTATTAGTAAAAGAGCTAGAAATGGCGCTGGCGGATGGCAGCGCCGATCTAGCCGTGCACAGCATGAAAGACGTACCGATGAACCTGCCAGAAGGCTTTGCCATGGCCGCCACTGGCGAGCGCGAGGATCCGCGCGATGCATTTGTATCGAACAATTTTGACAGCTTAGAAAGCTTGCCGCATGGCAGCATCGTCGGCACATCCAGCTTACGTCGCCAAAGCCAGATTCAGGCACGCTTTCCAAATTTAAAAATAGAATCGCTGCGCGGCAACGTGCAAACACGGCTGCGTAAACTGGATGAAGACCAATATGCCGCGATTATTCTCGCTGCCGCTGGTTTAATTCGGCTTGGTTTGGATAACCGTATTCGCCAATTTATTTCACCCATACTCAGTATCCCCGCCGTTGGGCAAGGCGCGCTGGGAATTGAGATTAACGCTAGCCGCACCGATTTAATCGACATTCTCGCCCCGCTCAACCATATTGACACACAACGATGTGTGGAGGCCGAACGTGGCTTTAGCCGCGCCCTTGCGGGCAGTTGCACAGTGCCACTGGGCGCTTACGCAGTGCGTAACGGCAACAACATCAATATGACTGGCTTTGTGGCCAGTGTGGATGGCAAACAAATACTGCGTGAAAAAGCGAGCGGTAGCATTAATAATGCCGAAGCCATTGGTAAAACTTTAGCTGCTAAGTTAGTAGCGCGTGGTGCGGATAAAATTTTGGCTGAGCTTGAGCATATAAAGTAATTGCCTAAACATGCCCAAACTCCTCCTCCGTCATTCTGAGCATAGCGAAGAATCCAGCTTTTTACTTAGACAGCAATGGATTCTTCACCCAAATAAAACTTGGGTTCAGAATGACGATTAAGAATTTAACTGGTATTGGCATCGCCATTACCCGCCCACTCGACCAAGCCAAAAAACTGAGCGCGCTAATTACCGAAGCTGGCGGTACACCTATCTTGTTCCCGCTAATTGAAATTACGCCGCTTGCCGATTACAGCCAGTTTGAAGCAGTTATTAGCGATATTAACGATTATGATTGGGCGATTTTTATCAGCAGCAACGCCGCACAAAACGGCATGCCGCGTTTGGTAAAGGCTGGTGTTTCTGCAAGCTTAAAATTTGCTGCCATCGGTCCTGTTACTGCCACTGAATTACAAAGCTTTGGCGTTAAAAGCGTACTTTTCCCAAAAGAACGTTTTGATAGTGAGTCTTTGCTATCTTTACCAGAAATGAATAATGTTTTCAGTAATAAAATCCTAATCGTCCGCGGTGTAGGTGGGCGTGATGCGTTGGCAGAAACCCTTAAAGCACGTGGCGGTACGGTCACTTTTGCTGAATGTTACCAACGCATTAACCCACAAACTAATTGCGATTTATTAGCACAACTTTGGGCAGATAAAAAACTAAATGGCATCGTCGTTACCAGCAGCGAAGCCATGCGCTATCTGCTTGACTTGGCGAGCGATGCAGAGTGGTTACGCAACGTGACTTTATTCGTGAACCACGCCAGAATTGCTGAGTTGCCTTCTGAAATGGGTTTAAAAGTGGTAGTTGCAGATGCGCCCGGCGATGAAGCGATGCTGCAAACCATCAACTCTTGTAGGGTGGGTCACTTGTGACCCACGCGGTAGCGATTGTTAGTTTCATCGTTGCAACACGTGGGTCACAAGTGACCCACCCTACTAGACTAATTCCAACATTTCTCAAGGCAGCTAACGTAGCCTCGATAAAACAAAGTGAAATCGAGGGGTAAACAATTATCGTAACCCTTGATTTCGTTGCACTGCATCAAGGCTACAAAGTTCACGGTTTTGGAGCTGGGTTCGCAAACGTAAAAGCATCGCTAAAAAACTCATCTGCATTTAAACCTTGTGTCACAAAAGTATTATGAGCAATCTCACACATGCCTGGCGCGCCGCACACATAGGCTTGATAGCCGCTTAAATCCTTAATATCATTCAACACGGCTTCATGTACTAAACCTGTTCTGCCTAGCCAATCATCGTTTGCCGCTGGCTCAGATAACACAGGAATATAAGTCACATTTGGCATTAATTCTGCCCATTTTTCGCACAGTTCGTGCATGTACAAATCTTGCAATTGGCGCACACCGCGATACAAAATATTGTCGCGTTTGATGTTGTTATGTAGCATGTGTTCGATAATGCCTTTAACGGGCGCAAAGCCGGTGCCGCCCGCTACAAAAACGATAGGTTTATCGGAATCTTCGCGCAAAAAGAAGTTACCAAATGGCGCTTCTAGCCGCAAAATGGCTTTTTCTTGTAATTCATTAGCGACATATTCACTAAACACACCATTTGGAATTACACGAATATGCAACTGCAAAAAGTCGTTATCGTGCGGCGCATTGGCAATAGAAAAT
>JANOWA010000116.1:0-3720 GCA_031417675.1 Methylotenera sp. | reverse complement strand
AACAAACTTTCCATCACACAATCTCTTTCATCCAGCCAGCCATTTTGCACAGCGGCTTTTAGCATGGCATATTCGCCACTCACTTGGTAGGCATAGGTCGGTACACCGAATTCCTCTTTCACGCGGCGTACAATGTCTAAGTAGGGCATACCCGGTTTTACCATCACCATATCGGCGCCTTCTTCAATATCTAGTGCAACTTCTTTAATCGCCTCGTCGCTATTGGCTGGGTCCATCTGGTAATTGTATTTATTACCTTTACCCAAGTTAGCCGATGAGCCAACAGCATCGCGGAAAGGCCCATAAAATGCAGAAGCGTATTTGGCTGAGTATGCCAAAATTTTGGTATGGATGTAGCCAGCTTCTTCTAAGGCATCACGTATTGCGCCGATGCGGCCATCCATCATATCGCTAGGTGCAACCACATCTGCGCCAGCTTTGGCATGACACAATGCTTGTTTAACTAACACAGCCACAGTCTCATCGTTCATCACGTAACCTGTGTCGTCAATGAGTCCATCTTGACCATGTGTGGTGTAAGGGTCTAACGCAACATCGGTAATAATACCTAAATCAGGAAAGGCGGCTTTAAGCGCTTTAACGGTGCGTGGCACAAGCCCCGCGTCATTAAATGCTTCAGCGGCATCTGGACTTTTATGTTGCTGGTCTACAACAGGGAATAACGCCAATGCTGGAATGCCAAGCTTAGCGCATTCGGCTGCCGTTTTGAGTAGCACATCGATACTTTGACGTTGTACGCCCGGCATAGATTTAACGTCTTCAGTACGATTTTCACCATCCAACACAAAGACGGGGTAGATTAAATCATTCGTTGTCAGCACGTTTTCGCGCATTAAGCGGCGAGAGAACTCATCTTTACGCATACGACGCGGGCGGATTGCTAAAAATTGGTTGGTCATCGCTTTTCCCTTAAGAAAATACTTTTTTCAATTCTAAACCTGGGTCTATTTGTCGCATAAACGCCTCACCGACCAAAAACGTATGTACATGATTTTCACGCATCAGCTTCACATCATCCGCTGTAAAAATACCACTTTCGGTGACAATAATACGGTCATCAGGTAAGCTAGATAGCAAGCCCAGCGTGGTTTGCAGCGTCACATCAAAGGTGCGCAAATTGCGATTATTAATGCCAACTAGCGGCGTTTCTAGCTGTAAGGCCAGTGCTAGTTCGTCACCATCGTGCACTTCTACCAGCACTGCCATACCCAATTCATGCGCCACAGCTTCTAGCTCGCGCATTTTGGCAAGCTCTAGAGCGGCGACTATCAGTAAAATGCAATCCGCACCCATGGTGCGCGCTTCGTACACTTGGTAGGCATCTATCATAAAATCTTTACGCAACACTGGCAGATTGCACGCCGTACGTGCTTGTTTTAAGTACTCGGCCGAACCTTGAAAATATTGTTCGTCAGTGAGTACTGACAAACAGGCTGCACCGCCTGCAGCATAGCTTTTGGCTATTTCGGCAGGGTTAAAATTTTCGCGTATCACGCCTTTTGATGGGCTGGCTTTTTTAATTTCTGCAATCACAGCTGCATTGCCAGCTGCAATTTTGGCACTAATTGCGCCAATAAAATCACGCGGTTTAGGCTGTGATAAAGCCAACGCTTTCACATCATCCAAACTAAGTTTGGCCTTAGCCGCTGTTATTTCAGTGACTTTTGTAGCTAAAATTTTATTTAAAATATCACTCATTATTCGACTGTTTTTCCATTATGTTTTAACCAACCCGCCTGATGATTTCCGCGCGGATCTTTGTGCGTCCAATGCACAGTACCACCTTTAGGGGTGTAAATATATTCGCCTTTAAATTCAACGGTGTCGCCCTCTTTTAGATCCGCAACCCGCGGCGCCAAATCAATATTATGCGCGATTAAAATAGTGATGTTGTCGCTTACTTTAAGCAAAAATTTTTGATGTTTTAAGCCTTTAGTATCATCTTTTAGCACTTTGGTGACAATACCGCTGCCTTGCACCTGCGGCAAATTGCGCTGCGCGCCAAAAGCCTCGGTAATTGCGCCAGCGTCCATGCTGGCACTTGTGCTAGGCAGCGTATTTGTTTGTGCGGGCGGTTGCTCTGTAGCTTGAGTTTGCGCGTTATTAGGCGCGCGACAAGCCACGAAACTTAGTGTTATACAAATTGCCAATAATACGAGTAGCCATTTTTTCATAGCGTATCTTTTCCATTTGGGAAGAAGTCGCGAATATCGCCCATAATCGGTGCCACATTACTGATGGTCATATGATACGCATCAATCAGCGGCTGTATGGTCGGGCGTGGAATCTTAGCCTCGGGTTTTTGCCAATTTTCGTGCAAGCACCAATAATTATCCACATCAAAATTCATGTGCATACGGCATGTCAACGGGCGAAATTCGTAAATGGAGCATTCACCTGCCTTTAAAAACGGGCACGGCGTGTGGCTGCCGTATTCGGTCAACTCATGCTTGATTGTTTGTTTTAGCTCGACTGGCGTAATGCCTAAATTGTCGCCCATAAATTTGGCCTCAAACTGCGTAATCGGCACCGAAACATGGCAGCAATGCCCACAACCGCGCGCACATGCGGCGAACTTGCCCGCATGGTCAAAAATTTGATCAGCGGTACTCAATACTTCTTTAAGCCGAATGACAGGCCGCGCGCTGATTTGCGTGATGCGCTTGGGCAGCGAGGTGACATACGCTTTTAACTCGGGCGTGACGCTATCAAAAAAAGCGTCAAGCTGTTTATCGGCGTAGGCTTGCGTTTGTTGTGGCGTGCGGGTCGTCATTTCGAAAACTCGATTAATTCATCTAATTTTTGTTTTGCTGCGCCGCTATCGATGACTGTAGCGGCATGCGCAATACCCGCATGGATATTGGCTTGCAGGCCTGCTACATAAATCGCCGCGCCTGCATTTAATAATACAATATCGCGTGCTGCGCTCTGTGTGCCTGCACTGGATTTTCCATCCAGCACGTCTAAAATTATGGCTTTTGATTGCTCCGCATTTTCTACACGAATGCTTTTTAGCGCGTGTACCTTCAAGCCAAACTGCGCAGGGTTAAGCGTATATTCGCTAATTTTTCCGTCTTTTAATTCCGCCACAAACGTGTCGCCAGTGAAGGAAATTTCATCCATACCATCTGCGCCGTGCACCACCAAAACGTGCTCAGAACCCAAGTTTTGCAGCACTTTTGCCAGCTTTAAAGTGAGGTCTTTACTGAATACGCCCATGACCTGCCGCCTAGCATTGGCGGGGTTTGTCAGGGGCCCTAGCAAGTTAAAAATCGTCCGCACACCCAACTCGCGGCGCACAGGTGCAGCATGTTTCATGGCACTGTGATGGTTGGGTGCGAACATAAAGCCGATGCCAATGTCATTCACGCAATTCGCCACTTGGTCTGGCGTTAAATTCACGTTCACACCCAGCGCTTCCAGCACATCTGCACTACCACAAGTGGATGACACCGAGCGCCCGCCATGTTTGGCGACCTTAGCGCCAGCAGCGGCCGCCACAAAGGCCGCACAAGTTGAAACGTTAAACGTTTGATTACCATCGCCGCCTGTGCCGCAGGTGTCAATTAAATAGCGGCTTTCAGCGATTTCTACTTTTGTTGATAAAGCACGCATCACGGTGGCTGCAGCAGTAATTTCATCCACGCTTTCACCTTTTTGCCGCAAAGCAATCACCAAACCCGCAATTTGCGCAGGCGT
>JANOWA010000115.1:0-1614 GCA_031417675.1 Methylotenera sp. | reverse complement strand
TTACCAAGGTTTGGTGAACCTTGATTTTGGCGAAGGTGAAACTGAATTTTTGCTGCTGGAATATTTTGGCGACGACAAGCTTTATGTACCTGTTTCGCAATTATTCTTAATCTCACGCTACTCTGGCGGCCCGCCAGAAAGTGCGCCACTTCATCGTTTAGGGTCTGGCCAGTGGGAAAAAGCCAAGAAAAAAGCGCTAAAACAAATTCGCGATACTGCGGCTGAGCTGCTGAATTTATATGCCCAGCGTGCGGCGCGGCGCGGCCATGCATTTACGCTCAGTTTGAAAGATTACGAAGCGTTTTGCGAAGGTTTCGCGTTTGAAGAAACGCCTGACCAGCTAGAAGCGATTGAAAACGTCATTAAAGACATGCAATCTGGCAGGCCAATGGATAGGCTTGTTTGCGGCGATGTGGGCTTTGGCAAGACCGAGGTCGCGCTACGTGCCGCTTTTGTTGCCGTAATGGGCGGCAGGCAAGTGGCGGTACTGGTGCCAACGACATTATTAGCTGAACAGCATTATCAAAACTTTTGCGACCGTTTTGCCGAATGGCCAATTAAAGTGGCCGAAATTTCACGCTTTAGAAGTGCCAAAGAAATTGCAGAAGCCTTACGCGGCCTAGCGTCTGGCGAGATTGATATTATTATTGGCACACACAGGCTGATTCAAAAAGATGTGAAGTTTAAAAATTTAGGCTTGGCGATTTTAGATGAAGAGCACCGTTTTGGCGTGCGTCAAAAAGAGCAAATGAAAGCGCTACGTGCAGAAGTCGATGTGCTAACGCTAACTGCAACGCCGATTCCGCGCACGCTTAGCATGGCGATGGAAGGCTTGCGCGAATTTAGCGTCATCGCCACGCCGCCGCAAAAACGCCTCAGCATCAAAACCTTTCACACCAATTACAGCGACGGTATTATTCGCGAAGCGGTAATGCGGGAATTTAAACGCGGCGGGCAGGTTTACTTTTTGCATAACGAGGTTGATACGATTTTTGTGCAAAAAGAAAAGCTCGAAAAAATCATCCCAGAGGCACGCATTGCCATTGCGCACGGCCAATTACGCGAGCGCGAGCTAGAACAGGTGATGCGTGATTTTTACCAGCAGCGCAGCAATATTTTGCTATGCACCACCATTATTGAAACAGGTATTGACGTACCCACCGCCAACACTATTATTATGAATCGCGCCGATATGTTTGGCCTAGCGCAACTGCATCAATTGCGCGGTAGAGTGGGGCGCAGCCATCACCAAGCGTATGCGTATTTGCTCACAGACCCAGAACGCAACATTACACCACAAGCGCAAAAGCGCTTAGATGCGATTCAATTACTCGAAGATTTAGGTGCGGGTTTTCACTTGGCCATGCACGATTTAGAAATTCGCGGTGCGGGTGAGCTTTTGGGCGATTCACAAAGTGGTGAAATGCAAGCCATTGGTTTTCAGCTATATTCGGACATGCTCAACCACGCTGTGAAGCAGCTAAAAGCAGGCAAAGAACCCGATTTAGACGCGCCGCTTGGGGTGACGACTGAAATTAATCTGCACGTGCCTGCGCTGCTACCAAACAATTACTGCCCCGATGTGCACGAGCGTTTGGTGCTATACAAACGCCT
>JANOWA010000114.1:0-7505 GCA_031417675.1 Methylotenera sp. | reverse complement strand
AGGTACTACAAAGTCCAACAAGATGTTTTAATGTTTTTATAAAAATGTGAAATTAACTTGCTACGAACCAAGGGGTAAGGAGTTCGAATCTCTTTGGGCGCACCAAATTTGATAATCAGTACCAATAAAAAGCTCACTTTCATGTGAGCTTTTTTATTGCCTGATTATTAAACACGAATACTATTATTGCGCTATGCATGTTGCTGCTTTTCATACAAAAATGTCCACGCCAATAGTCGGCTTTTTTTATTGCCTTGCGCCATATCGATGGTTTTAAACTGTATTGCGCCCACATTTTTGAGTGTTTTATAAAAGCCTGGTAAATTGGCGTCGGCAGAAACCAGTGTGGTAAACCAAAAACATTGTGTTGCAAATTGGGCACTTTCAATCATCATATTATTTATAAACGCTTTTTCGCCGCCCGCACAATAAAGTTCTGCGCCTTGCCCGCCAAAATTAAGTGTGTTAGTTTTTGAGTTTTTGTTGGGCGATCTTCCTTGAGCTAGTTGCTGCCATTTGCGCTGCGTGCCCGCTTGGGCATCGGCTAATGAGGCATGAAACGGTGGATTGCATACCGTTATATCAAAAAAATCACTTGGTTTGATAATACCTTTAAAAATATTGGCGCTATTGACTTGTAAACGTAGCGTGATGTTGCCAGCCAAACCCGCATTGCTGTCAATTATTTGTTGTGCGTTTTTAAGCGCAATGGCATCGCAATCGGCGCCTACAAAACGCCAGCCGTACTCACGCAGGCCAATCAGCGGATAAACCATATTGGCACCAACGCCTATATCTAGCACGTTAATGCTAGACGTTTGCGGAATCATTCCACCATTTGCAGCAGCCAGCAAATCGGCAATGTTGTGCACGTAATCTGCGCGACTAGGAATGGGCGGGCAAAGATAATTGGCGGGAATGCGCCAGTTTTGTATATTATAAAAATGCTGTAATAATGCAGTGTTTAGCGCAATAACTGCTTCTGGATTAGCAAAGTCAATTGTGCAATCACCGAACGTATTAATGCCCACAAACTGCGCCAGTGCTGGGCTAGTTTTAATTAAAGCATCAAAATCATAGCGTTGTCGATGTTTGTTGCGTGGATGCAGTGTCGGTTTTTCTGCTTCAATTTTTACAGAATTTTGACTGCCCTTACCTAAATGAGCTTGCGTTAACTTGTGTTCGGCGAATTTAGATTTAGCTAATTTTGATTTATCCAACGTCATTGGTTGCATCCGCTAACACTTGCAAAAAATCATCGCCGTAACGGTCTAATTTAGCTTTTCCCACGCCTATTATGCGGCTTAATTCCTCTAAATTTTGAGGCTTATTATTTAAAATTTCTAGCAAAGTGGAGTCGTGAAAAATCACATACGGCGGCACGCCTTGCTCCCGCGCCAGCGCTAAACGTTTGGCTTTTAGGCTTAACCAAAGCGGATCGTCGGCCAATCCGTCATAGGCCGCTTTAGCATTGGAACCGCGCTGCGCTTTACTGGTTTTGGTTTTGCCTATTATTTCCGCATCGCGGCGTAACCAAACTTCGGTTTCGTTTTTAAGTACAGGTCGCGCAGCTTCGGTGAGTTTTAGGCCACCAAAAGCAGCAACATCACTTTCTAACAATCCACCTGCCACCAACTGCCTAAAAATGCTGCTCCAAGCCTGCTGTGAAATAGCTTTGCCAACGCCAAAAACACTTAAACTTTGGTGGTTAAATTGGCTGACTTTTGCGTTGGTTTTACCCATTAACACATCAATTAAATGCACCACGCCAAATCGCTGCCCTGTTCTAAAAACGGTGGATAAAGCCATTTGCGCGGGTTTTGTCGCATCCCAAGTATCGACAGGACTATTACAATTATCACATTGGCCGCAATCGCCCGTATGCGCCTCGCCAAAATAGCGCAAAATAGTTTGGTGGCGGCAAGCAACCGATTCGCAAAAACCTAATAACGCATCCAACTTTTGCCGCTCGACAGCCTTACGCGCTTCTGGCGCATCGCCGCTATCTAGCATTTGGCGCATGCTCACCACATCGCCCACGCCGTAAGTCATCCAAGCGTTTGCAGGCAAGCCGTCACGCCCTGCGCGGCCCGTTTCTTGGTAATAGCCTTCCATACTTTTGGGAATATCTAAATGCGCTACAAAGCGCACATTTGGCTTATCAATGCCCATACCAAATGCCACGGTGGCCACAATAATCACGCCTTCTTCGCGTAAAAATCGGCGTTGATTTGCGTGACGAATACTTGCGTCTAAGCCCGCGTGGTAGGGCAAAGCATCCCAGCCGCGTTGCTTTAAATATTCCGCGGTTTCTTCCACTTTTTTACGGCTTAAGCAATAAATAATACCCGCATCATTGGGATGTTCGCTTTCTAAAAAAGCTTCCAACTGCGCGCGCGCATTGGCTTTTGGTAATACACGGTAGTTAATATTGGGCCGATCAAAGCTCGACACAAATTGCTGTGCATTTTCAAGTTGCAGCCGTTCGATAATCTCAGCACGCGTAGGTGCATCAGCGGTGGCGGTAAGCGCAATGCGCGGCACATTGGGAAACTGCTGGTGCAACACGGTTAATTTGCGGTATTCTGGCCGAAAATCATGACCCCATTCCGACACACAGTGCGCCTCATCAATGGCGAACAGCGCAATGCCCGCGTGCGTTTCAATCTGTGCCAATTGCGCTAAAAATCCACTTAACATCAAGCGCTCTGGCGCAACGTATAGTATTTGTAGCTCGCCATTCATCAGCAATTGATTCACCGCGCGCGCATCGTCAATGCTTTGGCTAGAGTTTAAAAATGCTGCATTAACGCCCAATTGCTGCAGCGCATCGACTTGGTCTTGCATCAGCGCAATAAGCGGCGAAACGACAATCGCCACCCCATCGCGCAACAAGGCAGGCAATTGATAACAAAGTGATTTTCCGCCGCCAGTCGGCATCAGCACCAGTGCATCGCCGCCCGCACAAACGTGTTTTACAATGGCAGCTTGCGCGCCTTTAAAACTGGTGTATCCAAAAACATCCTGTAGAGTTTGCGAGGCTTTTGCTTGAGAGAAACGTGCAGACATGGCACTATTTTACACGGCTAAACTAATTATGTTGATGAAAACTAATTAAAATAACCATGCTCTGCAAGCCAATATATAGGAGGGTTGCAGGGCATGTCTTACAATTGAATAATCTGCGTTTTGCTGGCGTTTAAGGCTTTTATCAGCAGTTTGTAGGTATCTAAATCAAACTTTAATTGTGTGGATTTTAATTCCAATTCTGCCAGTTCGTCATCATTTTCGGCACTGCCTAAATAGGTCCAATGGTCAAAAATATGCATTTGCGTTTTGTCGTTTTCACTGTTGCGCTCTTTAATAGCAATTTTGCCAGCAAATGGCCAAGTTTTAAGCTTGTGCGCCATTAATGCCATTTGCAAGCGCATATAGTGCGTTTCTGGCGTTTCGCGCCCACAACAAGTACCTTTGCAGCGTTTAATTTGGCTGGCAAAACACGCGCCTTTTGCCCAAGCTTCTAGGCCAATTAAGCGCGGGCATAGCTGATGTGCTTCAGCAATGTTGCGCAAGGTTTCTACGGCTTGGTGTTTGCTTTTAAATGTGCCAAACAAAATACCTAATTCGGCAGGGTTTATGTCTTTTTCGCGCACTAATTCGAGTAAGTTTTTAGCATTCGGATCAGCGCTTAATTTCCAGCTACAAAGCTGCCGCTCGTTTCGCAATTGGCGGTTGTAAATAGGCTGGCGCAGTTTAACCAAGCGCGATTCCAGCATCAACGCGCTAAAATCGCCCGCCGTGGTAATCCACTCAATATGCTTAATTTCTTGCGAAATGCGCATCTCTTTAGTGCTGGCATGATCAGAACTAAAGTGGCTTAACACGCGGGCGCGAATATTCACGCTTTTGCCAATATACAGCGGCAATTCGCTATCGCCAAAAAACAAATAAACGCCTGGCGTTTCGGGCATATCATCGAGCAAATTGGCATCTAAATGCGGCGGTAAAGTGGGGTGATTCATTAACTGCGCGGCAGCTTTTGCAATCGCTTCGTCGCCCAGCTCTAACTTGGCGGATTCGATAAACGCCAGCATCACGTCAACATCACCCATGGCACGATGGCGGGCAATTGTCGTTAAGTTATGCCGCTGCATAATCGCGTCTAGCCCGTGGCTTTTATGTTGCGGATAAAGCATGCGCGATAGTTTGACGGTGCAAATCACTTTTTGTCGTAATGTGACGCCCATGCGCTTAAATTCTGACTTAATAAAGCCATGGTCAAACCGCACATTATGCGCGGCCAATACGCTGCCTTCTAAAAAGCTCAGTAACGTATCAGCCACGTCTTTAAACACTGGCGCGTTGGCAACCATATCATTATTAATGGTGGTAAGCTGTTGAATAAATGCAGGAATCGGCTGCTCTGGGTTAACCAACGTTTGCCAGCGTGCAGTTTCAACGCCGTTATCAAAGCGCACCAAGGCAATCTCGGTTATACGGTCGCGCAGCGGTGTGGCGCCAGTTGTTTCAAGATCTAAAAAAGTGACGGAAGGTAGCAAAGGCGCAACTTTTTGTAAAAACTAAATAGTAGCTCGCTTTGACTTAAATGGACCTATATTTAGCCTTATTGTCTAAAAAATAATAAATAAACCATTAGTCCAAAATATAAAAAAGCAAAAAACCCAACTATCCAAAACACGTTGATTAAGTTTTGATTAATGGTTTTAAGTTGCATTTCAATGGCGTCTAATTTTATATTGGTTTCAATATTTTGTTGTATGCCTTGTTGCATCGCGTTCTCCCTGTAAAATAGTGTTGATCATGACAACACCCCATACGACAAACTCAGTCACAACAAATTCAAGCGCTTCTACTAGTTTAAGGGATTTAACCACGCAGTTTTGCCAAGCAGGTACATTAGAAGCTATCTACCTGCGCCCTGCGCGCGGCGTGGTGGCTGATCAAGCCAGCAGCGCTACAGCCATTGCTGGGCGGGGGCTGCAGGGCGATAGGGCAACTATCGTGGCCTCTCGCAACCTGCAGGGTGGTAATCGGCAAGTAACTCTAATTCAAGCAGAACATCTTGTTGTACTAGAAAAGTTATTGAATAAGCCCATTGATGCAGCTAAGTTACGGCGCAATTTAGTGGTAAGCGGCCTTAATTTATTAGCTGCAAAAAGCTTATTCAAAGACCAAATAATGCATTTAAGCATTGGTGATATTGTGTTGGAAATTACTGGCCCGTGCGAGCCATGCAGCAAAATGGAAGCAACATTAGGCAAAGGCGCTTACAACGCCATGCGCGGCCATGGCGGGGTGACGGCTAAAGTGATTGTTGGCGGCGAGTTTAAAGTGGGCGATTTAATCAGTTGCCAAACAAGCACGCTAGCGCAAGCGCCTTTAACAGCAAGTTTGTTTTAATACGCCATTTAGTTGCTAAGGCTTAATCTTTAGATAATGCTTGCCGCTTTAACATCTCTTATGCGTAAATGTTTCGGTGCTTTAAGCAATCTGCACTATTTTTATCTTCGCACTTAGTGCGCAATTTGCAATGGCAGCTGTCTGCGACTAATTTTTCTAGCACGGATAGCGAATTGCCGCGCTGCGTTTTTGCTGCAAAAATAGTTGTCATTTTTATCTTTCATCAATCATTTTTTAACAAATACAAGCACATGCTGCCAAGGCAAGTCGTTAATGGTTCTTTCCCACTTTAGCGGCAGCACCGTTAGCTCCTTTATGACTTGCGCCTCGGTCATTTTATGGGTTTGTTTAATCGGCACTTTGTCGTCCTCGGCACGGTATTCTACCAGCACTAGCTTACCTTTTGGTTTAAGTGCAGCCAATATACTTTGCGCCACCTCAAGCGGATATTCCAGCTCGTGATACACATCTACCATAATCGCTAAATCGATGCTACTGGCTGGCAGTTTTACATTATCCACATCGCATAAAATGGGTTTAATAGTGGGGTGATTTTTTGATAAACTTTTTAGTTTGCCAATCATTTCTGGTTGCACATCCACGGCATAAACGGTGCCATTTGAGCCAATTTTATCGGCCATGCGGCGCGACAAATAACCTGTGCCAGCGCCCACATCGGCAATCGCCATGCCTGCTTTTAGATTAAGCGATTTAATTAAAACATCGGTGCGCTCTTCTTTTTCGCGTTCTTCGCGCTCTAACCAAGCAGCGCCTTGGTAGCCCATTACATGCGCAATTTCGCGCCCCATATACACCTTGCCCGTGCCATCGGCCGTAGGCGCAAATTGCTGATAAATCGCTTTATCATCTGCAAACGCCAGATTTGAACTTATTAAAAAGTTTAAACCCAATAATAGTGCTATTAATATGGTCATAAAATAATCAGTTAGTTTAAGCATAAGGTGATAAATACAGCAATATTAAGTGAAAATATGAGCGCCAAAATGCTAAAAAATTCATTTGCTTAAATTGACACTTGACTAAACTCTAACTTATCACTCAGGAATAATACGCAATGTTTTTCAGTTATTGCGCCCTAGCGCGCTGGTATTTAATAGATTCAACTTCTAAGGCTTTTTCTTTGGTCGTCACTATAATATAGTGGTGATTTTTTTGTAGTAAAAACTCACATTGATCTCTTTCCATCGAAATACAATTCAACACCTCTGCGTAGCCTTTTGCGGCTACTTCTTGCGCATACAAACTACTTTCTGTAATTTTAATGTTAACAAAAGGCCGCCAGCCTTGGCTAATTAAGCTTGCCCTTGCCTTGTCATACGATTGATGTAACAAATCTTGGTAGCTTTTTTCAGCAGCATAGGCATGGGTTAACATAAACAAATACATCAGCATTATTTTTAGGGCAGTTTGCATTTTAATCTCAATTATTCAACGCGAATAAAAATATGACTGAATCGCACTGGGATAAGTTTGTATTTTTAGGTTATTTAGCAAGGCTGCATGGACAAATTAGCCCCAAAACATCCTCTACCATCATTCTCGCGAAAGTGGGAATCCATTTTGAATTAAAAAATGTTGAACAAATAAAATAAAGTCAAAGGCGAATGGATCCCCGCCTTCGCGAGGATGACAGAGTAGAAAAAATGGAAGCATTACTAAAAAAACCAACAATGCTGGCATTCATAGGGGCTTGACT
Source organism: Methylotenera sp. (assembly GCA_031417675.1). Taxonomy (GTDB): domain Bacteria; phylum Pseudomonadota; class Gammaproteobacteria; order Burkholderiales; family Methylophilaceae; genus Methylotenera_A. The sequence goes on along the minus strand of JANOWA010000114.1, from coordinate 367 downwards.
ATAAAACCTCCTTGCCGCGCCTAAAGCCTGAGCTAATGTAGCCTTGATGAAGCAAAGCGCAATCAAGGCTGTTTCAAAACACCTCGATTACATTACATTGCATAGAGGCTACGCTGGCTAAACCTTAAAACCCCCACCACCGTCATTCTGGCGAAGGCCAGAATCCAGACCAGTTAGCACTTAAAGAGTTGCCTATTGCAGCTGAGCTAAGCATGTGGGCTGCCTGGATTCCAGCCTGCGCTGGAATGACGAAGTAGGAAACTGAGAGATTTATAAAATAGCCAGCAACGCTGGCATTTGTACGGTTTTGACCTTAAATCCCCCGCTGCCGCGCCTGTGATGGTTTAAAAAGTTGGGGGATTTTAGC
>JANOWA010000113.1:0-9368 GCA_031417675.1 Methylotenera sp. | reverse complement strand
GGCTTCCAAATATCAAATAGACGAAACAGTAAAAAGGCAATTAACCACCATTTCCATAGCATCGGCGTAATAGTAAGCACTAACATAATGGCAACTATTTCATCCCAGACAATGCCGCCATGATCGCTAACACCAAGCGCTTTGCCGGTTTTGCCGCAACAATAAATACCCGCAAAAAACAGCAAAGTAATGATGCCTAGTTGCGCATAAAACGTTAAGCCAGAAATCAGCCAAAATAAGGGTAAGCCTACCAATGTACCAAAAGTGCCAGGCGCTTTGGGCGCTAAGCCGCTGCCAAAACCTAGGGAAAAGAAGTGGGCAGGATGGGCTAGTAAAAATTTATAGTCAGGTTGCATCATCAAAGCCTATTAATTGATGGTTTGTCATTCTGAGCATAACGAAGAATCCAGTTGTTTGACCATGAGTACTGGATTCTTCGCCATGCTCAGAATGACGATGTGCTTAGCCAAAATGATCAAAACCTTGTCTTAAAAGTTTAATTTCGGTGTTTTTATGCATGGCCTGCAAACCAACATCCATGCGGGTGCTGCCTATGCAAGTAATTTGCAAATTTAATTGTTTACTAAGTGCCACTATCTTATCTTGCGCGCTATTTGGCGCGGTAAAACACAGCTCATAATCGTCGCCACCCGCCAGCACGCATTGTTGAATGGCTGGTTCGTGTAGGTGATTCAAATTATAAAGCGATATGGGCAATTGTTCTAAGTGGATTTCTGCGCCACAATTTGATGCCTTAAGAATATGCCCTAAATCAGCCAATAAGCCATCCGAAATATCAATACAGCTTGTAGCAATGCCGCGCAAGCCCAAGCCCAAGGCGGCGCGCGGCTGTGGTCTATTTAAACTTGGCAGCCATTTTTCTAGTTCATCTTCTAGCCAAAGGGCATCAATTTTATAGCGATTCTGCACAATCGCCAGTGCTAGTGCTGCGTCGCCCAGCGTGCCACTTACCCAAATATCGTCGCCAATTTGTGCGCCATCGCGCCGCAAAGCTTTGCCAGTTGGCACTTCGCCCATAATGGTCACGCTAATATTAAGCGGCCCGCGTGTCGTGTCGCCGCCAATTAAATCAATATTAAAGGCATCGGCACAGGCAAAAAAACCGCGCGAAAATTCAGCCAGCCAAGTTTCATCTACCCTTGGCAAAGCAAGCGCTAGTGTTGCCCATTTGGCTTTTGCGCCCATCGCCGCCATATCAGAAACATTGACTGCAAGCGCCTTCCAGCCAATATCATACGGTGCACAATCAGCTAAAAAGTGAGTGCCCGCTACCAGCATATCGCTTGAAATTGCTAGCTGCATGCCTGTTGCCACGCGAATTAAGGCGGCATCATCCCCCACGCCTAAATCTGTGTATTTGACAGGGCGGGTGAAGTATTTTTCGATTAAATTAAATTCTGACATAAAGTGTATTTTTTTAGCGATACTCACGTTCGCGAATCCATTTTGTCGCAATCCATTTCTCGCCTGCAAGCACTGGCGCGCCGCCGTGCAAGGTGGCAGGGTCAACTTGACCTGTTGAATTGAAGTATGAAAAATACAAAGCCGAACCTTTTTTAGGGTAAATGTTCAGGTTAATATTGGGGAAAATCGTCGCGCCGCCCGCCGCAACATCGTTTAAGTACATGATGACGGTGATGATGCGTTGCCCACCTTTGGCGGTGTGTACGCGGCCGCCATCTTTGTCAGGAAAGTAATCAAAATGTGGCCGATATTCGCCGCCGTCCACGTAGTTGAGTATCTGTATGCCTTCGCCATTCACTACTGGCGTATCGGTAATTTCGCTAATTCTGGCTTCAATCGTTTGTACCAGCGGCGTTTGTCCAAGGCTAAAGTATGTACCTTGGCTGCTACGTGCATCATGCGCAATGCTAGCACCTGTTTTATCGTCAATCACTTTTGATTTGCTTAGCGTGCTGGCAGACTGCGCGCACAAAGCATCACATTCTGCACCCGTCATAAAATTGTCTAGCACAACAATATCGGGCGCATCTAGTCTAAACACCACTTGCATGATTTGCCCATCGCGCGTGACCAATGTGTTTTCGTGCTGAAATAAGTAGCTGGCTTCTTGTCGATAACCGAGCAAATCGCTAGCGCTGTCAGTTGGTGATGATGCTGTCGTTGTACCATTGGAAAACGTCGCTAAATTGAAGCGTGCGGTTGATTCTAAAATACCAGCTTTTAACATCACGCCCAGCATGTCAGCTTGCAGACAGCCCCGCTCAATATTGCGTTGTATCCAATCTTGCCAAGCTTTATCTAGTAGTTTCATGCGTTAATTTTATGGCGCTAATGCGTTGTTTTGTTTCATTAATCTGCGGTTTGCAGCCATTAACCCAATCGCAATTAAAATGCCCACTATATCGGCTAGCCAATCGTAAACGCTGGCTTGGCGGGTGACGGTGAATAGCGCTTGCAACACTTCGTACAGCGCGCCTAACGCGATTAGCCCCGCATAAATGCGTGGTTTTTGTTGCACATAAGCCAAGCAACCAGTAATAGTGAGCGTGATAAAAACAAAGGCATGTTCAAGCTTATCAATATTGGGTATGCCATCGGTTGTAGGTTTTAATTCGATCAGCATTAGTACGCTAACAACGGCCACTAACAGCCAAAAAATAAGCGACATAAAATGCTTTATAAATGAAATTAAGCGCGGCATATTAACTGGTTTACCTCTATTACTTAAGCGCAGACTTTGGTCGAAACGCTTTGACGATAGGTGCATTGGTTTCAATATAGGGCATCGGCATTTCAGGCGTTGCAAGTAAGTCTAAACAATAAGGCACTGCCGCGAAAATACCATGCACAACTTGCTTGTCAGTACCGTCTTTTAAGCCCTCTAGCGTTTCTTGTATGGCTTTTGGTTGGCCTGGCAAGTTGATAATTAAGCATTGCTTGCGAATAACCGCGACTTGGCGCGATAGTATGGCAGTTGGCACAAAATTAAGGCTAATTTGGCGCATTTGCTCGCCAAAGCCTGGCATTTCTTTATCGGCAATGGCCAAAGTTGCCTCTGGCGTTACATCTCTAAGCGCAGGCCCAGTACCGCCAGTGGTCAGAATTAAGTGGCAGCCTTGATAATCCACCAAGTCAATCAGCGTTTCTTCAATCTCGCCTTGCTCATCGGCAATTAAGCGCGTTTCAAAAGTAATTGGCGTAATAATGGCGCGCGTTAGCCACTCTTGCAGGCTGGGCAGGCCAAGGTCGGCATAGACGCCACTGCTCGCGCGGTCTGAGATTGAAACCAGACCAATTTTTAAACTGGGCTTAATATTAAAACTCGGTTTCATTTTTAAATTAGGTTTAATGAATTCTTTTGTCATTCGTTTGTCTAGCATTTGCGTTAATAACAATATGACTAATTATAAAGGACTTTTAATCGTGCAGACGACCAATCACTCGTTAATTAAAACACCAACCAACGCCAAAGTGCTTGGCGCATCGCAAGCGTTAAATCAAAAGGCCAACATCACCAAATGGATGTTGGCGAGTTTACTCACCATCGGCACTTTGTTGATGGCGGGCAAACTATTTGCTGCTGAAAATTTGTATGAAAAAAATTATCAGGCGCAAAATAATGGTGGATTAGTATCGCTGCAAGCCAGCCCAGATACCAAAATGTACGTGAGCAACCATAAAGAGGATGACAACATTAGCATGCTAGAAAATGGCTTTGATATGATGGGTAGCAGCGGATTTACAGCGGGTGAAGTGCCTGCAGACTTGGCTCTGCAGCATGCCAAAGCCATTAAAGCCGATACTGTATTGGTGTACACTAAGTTTGGTTCGGCTAAAACGGCCGCATCAAAAATATCGGTGATTAAAGAAGCCGCCAAAAAGAATGGTGGCGTAGTTGAAGATAAAGATTTAAAAGAAGACCCAACGCAGTATGACTATTACGCCAGTTACTGGTCCAAAATGCCCGCACCTTTGCTGGGGGTGCATATTATTAAGCTGGTGCTAGTTGCAGAAGATGAAGAAGAAGCTGCCGCCAATAAAAAAATTAACACCGGCTTAAAAATACTGGCGGTCATTAAAGGCTCGCCAGCCGATAAAGCGGGCTTAAAGCGTGGCGATACGCTGTATAAAATTGCAGAGGTAGATTTGAATAAGCCTGAAGAATTATCTGGCGTGGTGCGCAAACACCAAGGTCAGAACGTGGCAATAGAGTTTGAGCGCGGCGGCGAGAAAAAAGTCGCTAATGCGCAAATTAGTACAAGAAACTAGTTTTTAATCAATTTAAAGCCAGCCTGCGGGCTGGCTTTTTTATTGGCTGGCTAGTAAGCCCAGCTTACCAGCTAGCCATTTTGTGGTGGTGGCTTGCAGTAAAATGGTGATAAGAATCGCCATAAAAGTCACCGACGCAATCACATCACTGTGCGGCACTTTTAGGCCAACCAACATGCCTGCTAACGCACCAGGAATCACGCCTGTTTCGCGCGTCCAGCACATAAATAATAACTCTTGCAGCGTCCATTTGGCGCGCCTATCAGGCAGAGCGCAAGCAAACACGACGATAGGCCTAGCGACTAGCATAAATACCGCTACCACGCCCAAGGCTGGGTATAGGTATTGATTTAACAGTGCAAAATTAACTTGCGAGCCTAGCAACACAAAAATAAATATGCGCATAATGAGCGAGGTGGTGAGAATAAAATCTTCTAATTTAGCTTCTTCTTGCTGTTCCATTTTAAAGCCAAATAATTCTTTATTGCCCAGCATTAAGCCAAATACAAATACCGCCATGAAGCCGCTGGCATGCAAGGTATCAATGCTTAAATACGCCGCCGCCACCGACATGATGGTGACAACTGGCGCGTATTCTGCCAAAAAGCTATATTTCTCGTGCGCGATAAATAACGCAGCCAAATAGCCTAAAATCGCGCCACCTGCAATGCCAAATAAGGATTGTTTAAGCAAATCGAGCAAGCTGTTTTGAATAGAAAATTCGCCGCTAGACGTTGCTAAGCCTAGCACAGCAAAGGTTAATATTGCGCCCATCGCGTCGTTAAAAGCCGATTCACTCATCACGGTTTGCGCAACTTTAGGGCGTATTTTAACTTGCTTAAAAATCGGCACCAGCGTGGCGGGGTCGGTGGATGCGATGACAGCGCCTAACAACAACGCAAAAATAAACGGCAAACCCAATAAATACTGCGCAGCATAAGCGGTGATAAATGCGCTAATCAGCACACCGATAGTAGAAATAGTGAGCAGCGTAGGCCACACAGTTTTGAGTACGCTAAGGCGTACACTGGCGCCGCCGTCAAACAAGATATAACACGAGCCAAAAATGAGTAATAATTGGTTGAGCGTGGAATCCACTTTTACGTCAATCGCGCCAAACCCAGCAACACCTAGCGCCATGCCCGCCAGCAAAAAAAGTACCACATCTGGCACTTTAAGTAAGCGCGCCACAAAGCCAGCAGCCATACCTGTCGCTAAAATAATACCCAGCAAAAATAGCAGCTCTTTAGCGTGAATAATTGATGGTGATGATTCCATTTTAGTCTTAATTAGTCTTCAGTCGGGTCTGCGCTTACGTCTCCGATTGGTTCTTCACTCGGATTTTCAATCTCGCTCACTTCACGAATCAGCTTAAACAATTCGCGGCTACTTTTTGGCGGCTTGCTGGCGGCTTCTTCTTTTTGTGCGTTACGAATTAAGGTGCGAAACTGCTGAATATCTATTTGCGGATATTTTGCTAAAAACTCTTGCAAGGCCGCAGGCTCGGCAATTAAGCGCGTGCGCCAGCGCTCCATGGTGTGAAAGCGTGCATTTTCTTGCGTATTTTTACCTTCCCAAGCTTCTAGTTGCGCCACAATTGGTGCGCTATCCACATCGCGCATCAGGCGGCCTAAGTATTGCAATTGCCGGCGAATCGCACCATTGGCTGTTAAGCGTTTGGCCTCTATCACCGCGTCAAATAAGGTTTCTGACAGTTCGAGTTTAATTAATCGATCTTTAGATAAGGCAATGAGTTTTTTTCCAATACTTTGCGCGACATCCGCCTCGGCTTTGAGTTTGGTTTTACTAATAGGCGCATCAGCGTCAGCGTCAGGGTCAATCGAATAGTTTTTTTCAGCCACGTTTATTGAGTCCAGCAGATACAAGGTTGTAATGCGGTATGATAACAGTTTTAGTCATTCGATTTAATCAAACCGCACTTTGGATTTAACACAATGGATTTAGATAGCTTAAAACAAATTACGCAAGATGTGCTAAAACTGGCCAAAACAGCAGGTGCCAGTTCTGCCGAAACTGAAACCAGTTTTGGCACAGGTCAAAATGTATCGGTGCGCTTGGGCGAGACTGAAACTATTGAATATAACCGCGATAAAGGCGTTTCGGTTACCGTTTATTTTGGGCAACAAAAAGGCAATGCCAGCACTTCAGATTTAAGCGCGCAAGCCTTAAAAGATACGGTAGAAGCGGCTTGCAATATCGCTAAATACACCGCCAAAGATGCCTTTTGCGGCTTGGCGGACGCTGCGCTTATGGCGAAAGAAATCCCTGATTTGATGCTCAACCATCCGTGGCATATTAGCGTCGATGAAGCGCTTGAAATGGCCAAACGCTGCGAGACTGCGGCTTTAGATGTGGATAGAAAACGTATTACCAATAGTGAAGGCGCAGGCATTTCATGCAGTGATGGCGTGTTTGCCTATGCCAATAGCCACGGCTTTGTGGGCGGCTACGCCAGTACGCGTCATAGCATAAGCTGCTCTGTCATTGCAGAAGAAAATGATGCGATGCAGCGCGATTATTGGTACACCAGCGCACGCGATTTTGCGGATATGGAAACCGCAGAAGCCGTAGGAAAGTTAGCGGGCGAGCGCACCATTAGGCGCTTGGGTGCTAAGCCGATGCAAACGGGCAATTACCCTGTACTGTTTGAGGCGCCATTGGCTAGTGGGCTGATTTCTAGTTTAGTCAGTGCAATTTCTGGCGGTAGTTTGTACCGTAAATCATCCTTTTTGCTGGATAGTTTAGGCAAGCCAATCGCCTCGCCTTTACTGAATATTGACGAGTTACCGCACCTTAAAAAAGGCAATGCCAGCAGCCCATTTGATGCTGAAGGCGTCGCCACAAAGTCGCGAAAATTGGTGCAAAATGGCGTGTTGCAAGGCTATGTATTAGGCAGCTATTCAGCACGCAAGTTGGGCATGCAAACCACAGGTAACGCGGGTGGCAGCCATAATTTAATCGTGCAATCTACAGGGCAAAACTTTGACGAATTACTCAAGCTAATGGGTACGGGCTTATTGGTAACCGAGGTGCTAGGACATGGTTTGAATATGGTGACGGGTGATTACTCACGCGGCGCGGCAGGTTTTTGGGTGGAAAATGGTGTGATTGTGCACCCAGTGGAAGAAATTACCATTGCTGGCAATATGGCCGAGATGCTAAAAAATATCGTGGCAATTGGTAACGATGTTAATAAAAACAGTAGCAAGCAAACGGGTTCTATTTTGATAGAAAAAATGACAGTAGCCGCGGGCGAATGAGTCAGGCTTAAAAGTTTGTGCAGCAACAAAAAGCCTCGCCGATTTTAATTTCGGCGAGGCTTTTATACTTATAAAACAATTACTTAACTGGCTCTGCTGCAGGTTCTGCGGGTTTGTCTTCATCTGCAGGTTCAAAGCCGTCATTGGCGGGTTTGTCACTTACAACGCCATCGGCAATTAAACTATTACGGCGTTGCATGTAGGCATCACGCGCAAATGCATACGGATCAAGCGATGCATCATCTACAAGGTCTTTCGCATCTAATAGTTCGGTACGTTTATCGATAAATTGTGCGGTGCGTAACCAATTGCTAGTCGCAACGTTGCCACCACGGTGTACATAGGTAATAGGATCGGTGGTAAATGTGTCAAATACTAAGCCAGTGGTATCACGCACGCTACTTGGGCCAAGAATCGGTAATACCAAATAAGCGCCGTTACCAGCACCCCAGTACCCTAGCGTTTGACCAAAATCTTCTTTGTGTTGCGCGATGTTATCCATGCCCGCTACATCAATCAAGCCAGCAAGTCCAAACGTGCTATTAATAACAAATCGACCAGCATCGGTAAACGCATGTGCAAACTTAAGTTGCAATAAATCGTTTAAAACGGTGGTGATAGAGCCCAGGTTGTTAAAAAAGTTATTCACGCCCTTACGCACAGGCGTAGGGGTAATGGCTTTGTAACCAGTTGCAATTGGTTTAAAAATTACTTTATCGGTAACATCGTTAAACTTATAAACGCCGCGGTTTAAGCCTTCTAGCGGGTCTTTATTGGTTTGCGTGGCGCAACCAGTCGCCATGCTAACAAGCGCCAAACTGACGAATAACGGTATTAATTTTGTTCGAACACTCAATTGCATCTTTGATTGCATAGTTTTATCGCTTTTTTCTTTATTTTGTTTAAATTAATAATAATTTACAAAATTGATCTAAGTCATATTATCGCCGACTCTCGCCAATATTGTCTAGTGATTAAAAGGTTCGTTACAGTTAAGGCTAATGTTGTTGCCAAGTTGCAACATTTCAACTAACGCAACAATTTAAATATCGTTTTTAAAAACATTCCAAATAACATTCTAAATAGCATTCTAAATAATATTAAAGCAATAACTATGCCTCTTGCGCTAGATCTGTGTCGAGCCCTGCTTTGCTAGGTAGTGCATTTTTATACAAACCTAAGGCCAATGCTCGCTGCGCGGCATGTTCAACGACGGGTGCAGGGTAATTTTTACCAATCACCATACCTATAGATTGTTGTCGTAGTGAAGGTATTAACCAAGGCGCATGTATCTCTTTATCGTCACAATTGACCAACTCTGGCACGTATTTACGAATAAATTTGCCGTTTGCATCAAAACGCTCGCTTTGGGTAACGGGGTTAAAGATGCGAAACCACGGCTGCGCATCGCAGCCCGTGCTGGCTGCCCATTGCCAACCGCCATTATTTGCACTTAGGTCAAAATCGATTAAATGAGTAGCAAAATAACGCTCGCCCCAGCGCCAATCAATGAGTAAATCTTTCACCAAAAAGCTCGCCGCGACCATGCGTAAGCGGTTATGCATAAAGCCCGTTTGGTTAATTTGGCGCATGGCAGCGTCCACTAGCGGGTAACCCGTTTGGCCATCGCACCACGCTTTAAATAGCTTTTCGTCATTAGGAAAAAGGATATTTTCATAATCGGCTTTATAGGCTTTGCCAGCCGCAACTTGCGGGCTGTGATGCAAAATTTGCACATAAAAATCGCGCCAAATCAGCTCATTAAGCCAGCACTCGGCACCGTTGTTTGCCATGTTCCATGCGGTTCTGGCTAAGTGACGCACAGAAACGGTG
>JANOWA010000112.1:0-2397 GCA_031417675.1 Methylotenera sp. | reverse complement strand
TTTTGGGAAGTGCTGCAAAAGGCAAAACTCACGATGACCACAATTCCAGACGAGGCTGTTGCAGCATTTTTTAATTAAACCCTTTTCACCACAGAGGCACAGAGACACAGAGAAAGTCAAAAACTTAACTTTTTAGAAACTCAAATTTAATAAAAAAATAAAAATGGGTTTAAGGTTTTCTCTGTGCCTCTGTGTCTCTGTGGTGAAGTTTTTTGATTTTATAACGAAAAATTATGACCAAACCAATATCCGCAGGTGCACGTTTTCGTGCCGCAATAGCTGCCGAAAAACCACTACAAATTATCGGCGCGATTAACGCATACCACGCCATGCTGGCCACGCAAACTGGCTTTAAGGCGCTGTATTTATCAGGTGGTGGTGTCGCTGCTGGCTCGCTGGGTTTGCCGGATTTAGGTATTTCTTCGCTAGAAGACGTATTAATTGATGTACGCCGCATTACCGATGCTGTGGATACGCCTTTATTAGTCGATATAGACACAGGCTGGGGCGGCGCATTTAATATTGCGCGCTCGGTTAAAAGCGTAGCAAAAGCAGGCGCAGCAGCGGTACATATAGAAGACCAAGTGTCAGCCAAGCGCTGTGGTCATCGCCCCAATAAAGCAGTCGTGAGTCAAGCTGAAATGGTAGACCGCATTAAGGCAGCTGTGGACGCCAGAACTGATGCAGACTTTGTGATTATGGCGCGTACTGATGCGCTGGCGGTGGAAGGCTTGCAATCCGCTATGGACCGCGCTTGTGCTTGCGTAGAGGCGGGAGCAGATATGATATTTCCTGAAGCTGTAACTGAGTTAAGCATGTATAAACAATTTGTCGATGCGGTAAAAGTACCTGTGTTAGCCAACATTACAGAATTTGGTAGTACACCATTATTTACCGTGGCAGAGCTGGCAACGGCGGATGTAAGCATGGTTTTATATCCACTTTCAGCTTTTCGTGCCATGAATAAAGCGGCATTAACAGTTTATGAAACCATGCGCGCTGAGGGTACACAAAAAAATGTAGTGGCTCTCATGCAAACGCGCATGGAGCTTTACGAGCATTTGGGTTATCACGCATTTGAACAAAAATTAGATAATTTATTTAAAAATGATAAACAGTAACTTTTCTTTATCGTCATTCCCGCGTAGGCGGGAATCCAGACAAGCAACATGCTTAGATTGCCAAGTAAGCTTAGGCATTAGTTAAATTGTAACTTGACTGGATACCAGCCTACGCTGGTATGACGCTGATAATTATTGGGGGTAAAGTATGACAGAAGCAACTACAAGTGAACCAAAAAAGAAAAAAGGCGTCGCTCTAGCTGGCGTTAATGCTGGTTCTACAGGTATTTGTACCGTTGGTCACACTGGTAACGATTTGCATTATCGCGGTTACGATATTTTAGAGCTAGCTAAATATGCCACTTTTGAAGAAGTTGCTTATTTGTTGATTCATGGTGAATTGCCAAATAGTGTTACGCTAACCGCTTACAAAAATAAGCTAAAAACCTTGCGCAGCTTGCCAGAAGGCCTTAAAAAAGTACTGCGCGAGATTCCCAAAAACGCGCACCCAATGGATGTGATGCGCACCGCCTGCGCTATGCTTGGCACGCTAGAGCCAGAAGCGGCCGATCGCAACATCGATGCTGCAAAAGCCCTGGGTGACAGGCTAATTGCTTGTTTTGGCTCAATTTTAGTGTATTGGTATCAATTCAGCCATTTTAATCGCCGCATAGAAGTGGAAACCGATGACGACTCAATCGCCGCGCACTTTTTACATATTTTACACAGCAAAAAACCCAGCCAATTGCACATTGATGCGATGAATACCTCGCTGGTGTTGTACGCAGAACACGAATTTAACGCCAGTACGTTTACCGCACGAGTGATTGCAGGCACATTGTCTGATATGTATAGCTGCATCACAGGTGCAATTGGCGCACTGCGTGGCGCAAAACATGGCGGTGCGAACGAGGCGGCGATGGAAATTATCGAGCGCTACAAAAATGCCGATGAAGCCGAAGCGGATATTTTAGCGCGCATGGCAAAAAAAGAAATTATCATCGGTTTTGGGCACCCTGTTTACACAATCGCCGACCCACGTAATGAGTCAATTAAAGCCGTTTCGCGTAAGTTAAGCGAAGATAATGGCAACATGACGCTTTTTAAAGTTTCTTCAAGAATTGAAGAAGTGATGTGGCGCGAGAAAAAAATGTTCCCTAATTTAGATTGGTATAGCGCCAGTAGTTACCATTTAATGGGTGTGCCAACTAGTATGTTTACACCAATATTTGTCATTTCGCGCACTACGGGCTGGGTTGCACACGTGATTGAGCAACGTATTGATAACAAAATTATTCGCCCCAATGCAGAATACACGGGGCCTGAAAATCGGCCG
>JANOWA010000111.1:0-2919 GCA_031417675.1 Methylotenera sp. | reverse complement strand
TAGAAATTGCATAAACTGGCGGCAACGCCAACGCTTGCATAATTGGTGCGTTGGCAGGCAACACAGGCGAAACGCTAATATTTTGCGGATTTTGCCAAGCTAATTGTTGGCCTTCTTTTGGCGAGATTTCTCCTTGCCATTGCGTGACAAAATAAAAATGCAGCAACACGGTTTTAGCTGGTGAATCATTGGTTTTTGGGTAATCGAAACGGCGCGTCAGCCATTGCTGCACTTGCGTTGGCGTGATGCCAAGCTCTTCTTGCAACTCGCGAATTAGCGCATTTTCTGGCCGCTCGCCAGTCTCAATTTTGCCACCTGGAAACTCCCACCAGCCCGCCCAGCCTTTACCTGGCGGGCGGCTGGCAAGCAACACCTGGTCATTTTTTTGCAAAATGGCAACGGCCACATTAATCGTTTTGGTCATGCTTTTAGGTTTAATTTACCTGCATAGTCACGCGCAAATTGGTAGGCAACACGCCCACTACGCGCGCCGCGTGTATGCGTAAAGCTAAGCGCAGCTTGGCGCGCAGGCTCATCAAAGTTTAAACCAAATGTTTCAAGCCAGCTTTTGCAAATGGCCAAATACTCATCTTGATCAAACGCATAAAACGACAACCACAAGCCAAAACGCTCCGCCAGTGCGGTTTTTTCCTCAATGGTGTCGCTTGGCCTAATTTCGCCATCGCTATGTTTGGTAGCCAAATTATCGATCATAAATTCTGGCATCAGGTTTTTGCGATTAGACGTTGCGTATACCAATACGTTATCTAAAATATTTGAAATCGAGCCGTCCAACACCACTTTTAGCGCTTTATAACTTTCATCGTTCGCTTCAAACGTTAAATCATCACAAAAAATAATAAACTTCAAGTTTGCATTTTCAGTACGATTGCGAATTAAGGCTACAATTTCACCCAAATGCACTAAATCGTGTTTTTCTACCTCAATTAGCCGTAAACCTTGCGTTGAAAATTCTGTGAGTAAGGCTTTGATTAAGCTCGATTTTCCTGTACCACGCGCACCTGTTAGGAGCACGTTATTCGCTGGCAAACCTTGCAAAAATTGACGCGTATTGCGTACCAATTCAGCCTTTTGTGCATCGACAAAATGCATATTGGCCAGATTAATTTGATGCGGATTTTGTACGCTTTGCAATTGGCTTTTACCATTTATTCTTAGCCAACGCCACGCCATAGCAGTCCAATCCACAGGTGGGTTTTGGGGTGGTAGCAAGGCTTCAAGCTTTGTGATTAAGCTTTCAGCGCGGGTAAGCAGGCTTTCTAGTTTTTCCATTAAGATCGATAATCGGCGTTAATTTTGACGTAATCATAGCTAAAATCGCAGGTCCAAATCGTGCAATTTTGTTTGCCACGATTGAGCACCACGCGCACTAATATATCCGATTCTTTCATAATCGCTGCACCTTGTTCTTCTTTGTAGCTCGCCGCGCGCCCGCCTTTTTCGGCGACTAGCACATCGCCTAAATATAACGCCATGTTGTTCACATCTAAGTCATCAATGCCTGCGTAACCAATGGCCGCTAAAATGCGGCCTAAGTTTGGATCGCTGGCAAAAAAAGCTGTCTTAATTAATGGTGAATGGGCAATGGCATAAGCCACTTTGCGGCATTCTGCTTCATCTTTCCCACCTGCAACGGTGACCGTCATAAACTTAGTGGCGCCTTCGCCATCGCGTACGATGGCTTGCGCCAGCTCAATCGCGACATCGGTTAAGGCGTCGCGTAAGGCTACAAAATCTGCGCTTGTTTCAGTAATTTCTGCATTCCCAGCTAAGTTGGTCGCCATCATAATCAAGCTATCATTAGTCGATGTATCACCATCTACGGTGATACAATTGAACGATTTATTGACGGCATATTGAATGATACTTTCAAGCGCAGCTTGTCTGATAGCGGCATCGGTGGCGATATAACCGAGCATGGTCGCCATGTTGGGGTGAATCATGCCGCTGCCTTTGCTAATGCCGGTAATAATCACCTGCTTGCCACCGAGCATAATTTGTCGCGACGTACCTTTGGCGACAATATCCGTCGTCATAATCGCTTCGGCCGCGTTTAGCCAGTTATCTTCTTTTAAATTTTCAATCGCAGCTGGCATGCCTGCAATCACCTTATCCACAGGCAATGGCTCTAAAATAACACCTGTAGAAAACGGCAAGACTTGATTTGTATTGATATTCAACAGCTTGCCAAGCGCCTCACAACTTTGTTTGGCGCGGCTTAAGCCATCCTCGCCCGTTCCCGCATTGGCGCAGCCTGTGTTAACAAGTAAGGCGCGAATGCCTTTAGTTTGCGCCAAGTATTCTTTGCACAAAATAACAGGCGCCGCGCAAAAGCGATTCAACGTAAAAACGCCTGCCACGCGGCTATTTTCAGCCAAAGTCATTACTAGTACATCTTTACGGTTAGGTTTACGTACATGCGCCTGTGCAAAGCCTAATTGAACGCCCTTAACAGGCAATAGGGATGCGGCTTGTGGGGCAGATAACTTAACGGGCATTCAATCAATCCTTTTTACTATTTTATCTTTTAAGCTCGCCGACTTTACGCTCTACGCCAGGTCGTGCCTTGTGGCGTATCTTCTAAAATGATACCTGCATCAGCTAACTCTTTGCGAATGCGGTCGGCTTCGGCGAAATTTTTGGCTTTCTTTGCCTCTGCCCTGTTAACTATTAACAGATCAACATCTAATTCAGCTTTTCCAATAGCAGCTGCTTGACTCACAGAGTGACTTATCCCACCAACTTTTGCAATAATTGTGCCAGTAGTATTGCTAATCGCTTGACCTGTTAATGTGCCAGTAAAGTCTATACTCACAATTGCAGCTTGTAAAAATTCGTTTGGGTCACTTTGTAACAAACCCAACAAACCACCTAAGTTTTTAAGTAAAATTATAGACT
>JANOWA010000110.1:0-2262 GCA_031417675.1 Methylotenera sp. | reverse complement strand
ACCGTTAAAATCACCACTTTTTCGTGTAATACTTTGTTGTGTTTTAGGTTGTGCAACATGGCATGCGGAACACCATCAGGGTTGGGCGTCATAAAAACGGCGGTGCCAGGCACGCGTGGCGGCGGGTGCGCGCCAATGGCTTCAATAAACGGCTCAATCGCCATTGCATCGGCTTTTAAGCGCGTATAAACCATGGTGCGGCCACTTTTCCAAGTGAGCATCAAGGTAAATATAAAAATACCAATTAATAATGGCACCCAGCCACCATCAGGTATTTTAAGTACGTTGGCACTAAAAAATGCAAGGTCAACAATTAAAAATAAGGTCACTAGTAAACCTGTTTTAAGTTTGCTCCAACGCCAAATCTCGTGAAATACAACCGCAGCCAACAAGCTGGTAATCACCATATCACCCGTGACGGCAATGCCGTAGGCCGCTGCCAAATTGCCCGAGCTACGAAAACCTAACACCAGCGCCATGGTAGCAATCATCAAACCCCAATTGACGCGCGGCATATAGACTTGGCCTTGCGTGCTTTCTGAGGTGTGTTGTATGTGCATGCGCGGAATATAACCTAATTGCAAGGCTTGACGCGAGACCGAAAATGCGCCTGTAATCACCGCTTGGCTGGCAATAACGGTCGCTACGGTGGCTAATAATATAAGCGGAATTAATGCCCATTCTGGTGCGAGTAAATAAAACGGGTTTTTTATCGCGGCAGCATTGTGCAACATGAGTGCGCCTTGACCAAAATAATTTAGAATAAGTGCAGGCAAAACAAAACAAAACCACGCAAGTCGAATCGGAAAACGCCCAAAATGCCCCATATCCGCATATAGTGCCTCTGCACCTGTAACCGCTAGCACCACCGCGCCGAGTGCTACAAAGGCAATCCACGGTTGGCTAGTAAAAAACTTAACTGCGTATAACGGGTTTAGCGCTGCCAAAATGGTGGTGTCATGCAAAATGTTAATAAACCCTAATACGCCAAGCGTACCAAACCACAGTACCATCACTGGGCCAAAAAACGCGCCTACAACCTCGGTACCTTTGCTTTGCGCCCAAAATAAGCCAAATAATACAACTAAGGTAATCGGCACAATAAAATGGTGTAAATGCGGCGCGGCCACTTCCAAACCTTCTACGGCAGATAACACCGAAATGGCGGGGGTAATCATACCGTCGGCATAAAACATGCACGCGCCTAAAATACCCAGCAACATAATATTGCGCTGCTTAGTGCGGTTGCCATGCGCGTTGCGGCTGGCGAGTGCCAGCAAAGCCATAATGCCGCCTTCACCGCGGTTATCGGCGCGCATAATAAACGCCACATATTTAACCGAAACGATTAAGATTAATGCCCAGGTAATGAGTGATAAAATGCCATAAACATTGCCAGCATTGAGTGCTAGCGGATGATGCCCTGCCGAAAAAACTTCTTTCATGGTGTAAAGCGGGCTGGTACCAATATCGCCAAATACAACCCCCAAAGCGGCAAGCGCCATCGCGGGCAGGGCAGGTTTGTGGGGGTGATTGTTTTCCATTAGGCTGTTTTTTTATTAGACTAGTTTTTAATGCAATTGACTATTATCAATCAATTAAAGGCACAAACCAATAGCCCGAATAGAATATTACAAATATTTACGCATTATTTTATACCGCTAATGGATGGATTTTTGCTTGTGCGTAGTCATTAAACTTAAGAAAATGCTGGTTCCTAGCACTGCCACCACAGTTGCTAGCGAGACGGTGACAGGAATTTTGTACCAATCGACAATCAGCATTTTTGTGCCCACAAATACCACTACTAATGCCAAACCGTATTTAAGCAAGTGGAAGCGATTAGCCATATCGGCCAGCAAAAAGTACAGGGCGCGTAGGCCTAATATGTCGAAAATATTGGAGGTAAAAACGATAAATGGGTCGCTAGTGATGGCAAAAATGGCGGGGATGCTATCCATTGCAAAGATCACGTCTGAAAACTCAATGAGCACTAACACCAAAAACATGGGCGTAAACCAGCGCACACCGTTTTTAACAATCCAAAATTTATCGCCGTGATAATCATCGGTGACGCGTATGTGCTTTTTAAGCCACTTTAGCAATAGATTATTGGCAAGATTAGGTTCGTGATCTGCAAAAATGAGCATCTTAATGCCAGTTAATAATAAAAACGCGCCAAAGATATACAGCACCCAGTGAAACTGCGCGATAAGCCAAGCGCCAAGCCCAATCATGATGGCGCGCAATATAATTGCGCCG
>JANOWA010000109.1:0-5938 GCA_031417675.1 Methylotenera sp. | reverse complement strand
CAGTTATTTATGACTTTAATACTCTGCAATGCATAGGATTCTCGTGTGGGCATTAGTCCATCATTAAAACGAGATGCTGGACTGCGCCAGTATCACAAGCCTAAATGACTAAATGACGCAAGAAAAACAAGGTCAGCTTCACCCGTCATGGCAAGCCGTGATTGGTGATGAGCTTGAGAAGCCTTATATGCAGGCTTTGCGCGCTTTTCTTAAACAAGAAAAAGCGGCTGGCAAAGTGATTTTTCCGCCTAGTCCATTGATTTTTAATGCGTTTAACCACACGTCTTTTGAAAAAGTACGCGTGGTGATAATTGGGCAAGATCCTTATCATGGACAAGATGATAAAGGACAGGCGCAAGCGCATGGCTTGAGTTTCTCCGTTCCAAAAGGCATAGCCCCTCCGCCATCATTAGTGAATATTTTTAAGGAAATTGAATCTGACTTAGGTATTCGCATGAACAAAAATGGAGATTTAACCCCGTGGGCAGACCAAGGGGTATTGCTGTTGAATGCCACGCTGACGGTAGAACAGAGTAAAGCAGGTGCACATCAGGGAAAAGGCTGGGAGGCGTTTACCGATGCCGCCATCGCCGCATTGAATGCGTATCGCGAAGGTTTAGTGTTTGTGTTATGGGGTAGTTATGCGCAGAAAAAAGGTGCATTTATTGATGAGAAAAAGCATTTGGTTTTAAAGTCCGTTCACCCATCACCATTGTCAGCGCATCGTGGATTTTTTGGTAACCATCAATTTTCTACAATTAATCAGTATTTAATTAAGCAAGGTCAAGCGCCGATTGATTGGCAACTGTGACCATTTATTTAATCGTTTAATTAATAATTTTAGGTCGTACAACAAATTGCTTGTCATGTGGTTACAGATTGTTTACACTTCAGTACAAGTCAGTTACAAATTGACTTTGCTCAAAAAAAGCCCCGATTAAGGGGATTAAATCGGGGCAAATGCCTCATCGTCTAAGGCTTCCGCTCAGGGAGGAAAGAAGCGGAAAGATAACTAAGCGTCAACTTAGCTACCATGCAAGTTCAGACTAGATGGTTTGGGCTAAGTTCCAAGTTTTTCAGCCATTTTTGTAACCATTTGTATCAGTCCAAGGTTGCATTTTTCATCGTCAGCCATGCGATAATATCGGCATGCAATCTCAAACCAATCTATTAAACGGCCTTAACGATAAACAATTAGAAGCGGTCACTTTACCGCATCAATCCGCGCTGATTTTAGCAGGCGCTGGTAGCGGAAAAACGCGCGTACTCACTACCAGAATCGCATGGCTAATTCAAACAGGGCAAGTGTCGCCAATGGGTTTAATGGCGGTGACCTTTACTAATAAAGCCGCCAAAGAA
The DNA here is from genome assembly GCA_031417675.1 of Methylotenera sp. Classification (GTDB taxonomy): domain Bacteria; phylum Pseudomonadota; class Gammaproteobacteria; order Burkholderiales; family Methylophilaceae; genus Methylotenera_A. Next base: position 4,579 of record JANOWA010000109.1, on the reverse strand, counting down.
ATGCTTACGCGCTTAACCGCCATGTTGCCGATTAACACACGCGGCATGTGGGCTGGCACGTTTCATGGGCTTTGCAATCGTTTATTGCGCGCGCATTATCGCGAAGCTGGTTTACCCAGCACCTTCCAAATTTTAGATACCGCTGATCAATTATCCAGCATTAAACGCTTAATGAAATTGATGAATGTGGACGATGAAAAATATGCACCCAAGCAAGTGCAAGGCTATATTAATAGCTGCAAAGAGGAATGTTTACGTGCCAATCAAGTTGATGCGTATGACGGCCACAGCCAAAAATTACGTGAAATTTACGAGGAATATGACAAACAATGTAATCGCGAAGGCGTGGCCGATTTTGCAGAGCTTTTATTACGTTGCTACGAGCTGTTAAACCGTGATGAACGTATTCGCGCGCATTATCAAAGCCGTTTTCAACACATTTTGGTCGATGAGTTTCAAGATACCAATAAGCTGCAATATCAATGGCTTAAGTTGCTGGCTGGCACGCAAAATTGTATTTTTGCGGTAGGTGACGATGACCAATCGATTTACGGTTTTCGTGGTGCTCGTGTGGGTAATATGCGCGATTTTGAGACCGATTTTAAGGTACAAAATATTGTTAAGTTAGAAGAAAATTATCGCAGCCACAGCAATATTTTAGATGCCGCTAATGCGATTATCTCAAACAATAAAAATCGACTGGGCAAAAATTTATGGACATCAGCTGGCGCTGGCGAGCCCGTGCGTATTTACGAAGCCTATAACGATACCGACGAAGCGCAGTTTATTGTCGATGAAGTCAAAATGTTGCAAAGTGAGGGCAGCGCGCTAGCTGATATGGCGCTGCTTTATCGCAGTAACGCGCAATCGCGCATATTAGAACATGCATTATTTGCGGCCAATTTGCCTTACCGCGTGTATGGCGGTTTGCGCTTTTTTGAACGTGCCGAGATTAAACACGCGTTGGCTTACATGCGTTTAATCGCCAATGCAAATGACGATACTGCGCTATTACGCGTCATCAACTTTCCTGCACGCGGTATCGGCGCGCGCAGCTTAGAGCAGCTGCAAGAAGGCGCACGCCAAAACGATTGCAGCTTATGGCAAGCCGCGATTAATAAGGTTGGCAATGGGCAAGTTGGCGGCAAAGGTTTAGATGGTTTTGTACATTTAATTCGTGAGATGACCGATCAAGCTTACGGCAGCACACTCAGTGAAGTCGCCGAGCTGGCGACGACTTTATCTGGCCTTAAAGCTTATTACGAGAACGACAAAGACGGCGAAGACAGGCTAGAAAACTTGGCCGAATTGATTACCGCGACTGTCGCATTTACCAACCAAGATTTTGGCAACCACAATAATGTGGATGGAGATGAACCCCAAGATTTAATGACGCAATTTTTAACGCACGCTAGCCTAGAAGCGGGCGATCACCAAGCAACCATTGGCTACGATGCGCTGCAATTAATGACGGTACATGCATCTAAAGGCCTTGAATTTAAAGCGGTTTTCATCAGCGGTTTAGAAGAAGGTTTATGCCCACACAAAAATAGTGCTAGTGAAATGGGCGGCTTAGAAGAAGAGCGGCGCTTGATGTATGTAGCCGTAACCCGCGCTAGAGAACGTTTATATTTGAGTACGGCACAAAGTCGCATGTTGCATGGACAAATACTTCCAGGCATTCCATCACGCTTTTTAGATGAAATTCCGGAAGCATTATTAAAGCGCCTTAACAGCAAACCGATTGCTAAAAATTACGCTACGGGTGGCAATTATCAAGCATCTGCACTAGCGCCTTCGCAAGCCACTACTTATCCGTTTAAAATCGGCTCTAGCGTACGTCACGCAAAATTTGGCGAAGGCGTGGTAGTGACTTACGAAGGCAGCGGTGCAAACTTGGTGATTAAAATTAACTTTGGCAACCAAGGCTTAAAAACGCTGGCGATGGAATATGCTAAGTTAGAAAAAATATAGCTTTAACCGTCATTCTGAGCCTAAGGTTTTATCTTGGGCGAAGAATCCATTGCAATGTAAGAAAAAGACTGGATTCTTCGTTACGCTCAGAATGACGGGGTTTGATAGTTTTGTTAAAAATCACAATCCGCCGAAGGATTAAGCCCTTCTTGTTCAAGAGCTAATTCCGCTTTACCACTAGCATACGTCAAAATCCACATACTATCGAAATCTGCGCCTTTCCATTTGGGCGGATTATCGACTCCGAGCGCCTTGGCTAAATCGGGTATTGCACTATGCTCCCACACCATTAGCACTGTGCCGCTCTTTTTTAGCACGCTTTTAGCGGCAGCATTAAGTTCGCTTTCATCGTATTTGCTATTAATGGTTAAATCATACTTAACGGCAAACGGCGTCACGGTTTGAAACATGCGGCTGTGCGCGGTATTTTTATCAAATCCTAAAGATGGTACATAGGTGTAATCTGGCTTGCCAATTTTTGCCGCCAATACAGCAGGTAGTTGCACGGCACGATTTTGGCCTTGGCACGATAAGTTATCGCCATCTGCTGGTTTTTCGCCATGGCGAATAATCACTACGTTTAAACTTTTATCTACTAGGCTTTTATCAGGTGAGTTTTCACGCGCACCGTCACACGCCGCACCAGCGATAATAATCACTGCTAGCAAACAATATTTAAGCCGCGCGAAAGACATCGCGATAGCTAATATACTGAAAAGCCAGCATTAGCGCGGTAGCTAGTAGCATGCAGCCAAACAAAACAAAGGGTATTAACAGCTGACCTAATACTGGCACTAAGGCGCTTACCACGCCAGCAATAATACCTACGCCCATCATCAAGGCTAAAATTCCACAAGTAAGTAGTAGCCAAGCAGCCGTTAACGCAACCGTATATTGCAGTGAGCCAGCAATGCTGGATTTCATGGCTTTAACCAAACTGTAATTGTTAAACGCGATTAGCATGGGCGAAAACCAAGTAGCCATAAGTAGCGGAATGGATAGCAACAGCATTTTTAGCATTACAGGCCACATTTTTTGCATAAACGCCATCATTTGCGATTCGGTCATTTTATCTTTGTTTTGCGCCAAAGCAGCCAAGCCTTGTAAATCACTATTGAGCACAATGCTCATTAATACGGCATATAGCAAACATGCGCCTCCCAAGGCCATGAGTTGCAACACTTTTGGTTGAATCGTTTGCATCGTCTCACTTAGCGTTTGCTGTTTTTTTAGTTCGGCATTGCGATACAGTGCAATTGCAAACGCCAAAAAAACAGGCCACATTAAGATACTCACAAAAGCAAAAAACTGCAGCAACGGAATCGATGGCAGCATCATAAACAAACCCACATACACTAAAGCCAGCATCAGCCATTTGCGCGGCGCAGTTTTAAATAGTGCGATGCTTTCTTTTATCCAGCTAATACCTGTTTGCGTGCGCGATTCTAAAATGGCCATGCTTAGTTTTCCTGTTTAATTTTGCTATTTAATTTTTAGTGCGATGTGTGCTTGTAAAATACTTTTAAAGTGATTGGGGTCTTTGGCATGTGTTAACTCGCCCACTTGTGGAAAGTGAAAGTCAAACAAACGCGATAGCCAAAACCGCAATGCAGCGCGGCGCAGCAATGCAGGCCAGTAAGCCAATTCTTGCGTAGAAAGCGGCCGCAGCGATTGATACGCGCTTAAAAACACATCTACTTTTTCAGTATCGATATTCCCTAAATCTGCACCATTGTGATGCAAGCACCACTCATTTATCGCAATTGCCACGTCGTAAATCAACACATCGTGACAGGCATAATAAAAATCAATAAAGCCGCCTAGCGTGTCATTATCAAACAACACATTATCACGGAATAAATCACCATGAATTATGCCATGCGGCAAATGGCTAGTATCTAATTGCTGTTGATAATCCAGCTCGTTTTGTAATAGCGCTTGCTCTTGAAGATTTAATTTTGGCACCACTTTTTTGGCTGTCTGCGCAAACCAAGTTTGCCCACGTTGATTCAGGCTCTGCTGCTTAAATGACGCACCCGCCAAATGCAGTTTGGCCAAAGTTAAGGCTACTTCGCGCACTTGCGCCAAATTGGGCGTGGCAACATCTTTACCCGTTAAGCAGCTCACCATCAGTGCTGGCTTGCCTTTTAGCAGATGCAAGGCAATACCCTTTTTATCGGCAATGGGCGCGGGGCAAGGCACGTCATGCGCGGCCAAATGTGTCATTAAATCAACAAAATATGGCAATTCTGCCAGGCTACTTTTCTCGAAAATGGTGAGTACGTATCGATTGTCATGTGTGATGACAAAATAATTGGTATTCGTAATACCTGCTGCAATACCACGCAGCTCAATCACTTCGCCAATGGCAAAATCGCGCAACCAAGTGCGCACATCATCTAATGTTAAGGTGGTGAAAACAGACATGGTTTTGAGTTATATCGCTTTGAATTGTTTGCTTGAGTTGGTTAAACCCATAAAATCAAAATAGTTAAATTAGACTAGGCTCGAGACATCAAAATGAAGGCGCATACGTTGTTGTATGTAACGACATTTTTATGTTGAGCAACGACGTATGATGACAGTATTTTGGTTTAACTTAAAA
>JANOWA010000108.1:0-5492 GCA_031417675.1 Methylotenera sp. | reverse complement strand
TCACCATTTCTGGCACTAAAAACACCATTAATACACCAACCGCGGCCGACACCACGACTAATACAATCAGCGGGTACATTAATAAGCGTTTGGTTTGCGCGATTAACTCTTCTTGCCACTTTAAGGTGTTAGAAAGATTATCAAACACGGTTGGCAATTGCCCCGTTTGCTCGCCCGCCGCCACTAAGTTTACAAACACTTCATCAAATACATCAGGGTGTTCTGCCAAGGCTTCACTGAGCATTTTTCCGCCTTCTACCTCGCCCGCGATTGCGCCTAATACTTTCTGAAAATAAGGGCTTGCCGTGCTTTCACGCAAATCATTTAAGCCTTCCAGCATGGGTACGCCTGCCCGCGTCAGTTGCTCTAACTGGAAGCAAAACATGACTAAATCGCGATTGCTGACCTTGTTTTGTGTGAATACTTTTTGTGATTTTTCGGTCGATTTAAATGTGATTAAATCAAGCCCCATGCGCGCTAGGCGAATCTCTAAATCCACTTCATTGAGTGCATCCATTTGGCCTTGCGCGTGGCGGCCAGTTTGGTCAATTGCCTTGTAATTAAAGGTTGCCACGGATTTTTGTTAGTACCAAACTGGCTAAGCAAAAATACGCGAAGTAAGGTCAATCACGCGCATTACTTCTTCGATGCTGGTATAGCCTTCTAAAATGCGCCTTACGCCGTCATCGGCCAAGGTATTAAAGCCTTTTTCAAGCGCTAGTTTGCGCAGCTCGTCAAAATGCGCGCGCCGCGCAATCAACGAATCCATCTCAGAATCAATGCGTAGCAACTCCATAATGGCCATGCGGCCGCGATAGCCTGTTTGGTTGCAGCGCTTGCAACCCTTGTGCTTAAATATTTGAATCGCCTCAGAGACCTTAACGCCCAAAATTTTGCGTTGATCGTCGCTGGGTTTTACAGGCTCTTTACAATGTGGACACAGCACGCGCACCAAGCGCTGCGCCACCACGCCAATAATATTACCCGCCATAATGTCGGGTGAAATGCCAATATCTAGCAACCTTGGAAACGCCCCTAAAGCTGAGTTGGTGTGCAAGGTAGTAAACACTTGATGCCCAGTCATAGCGGCGCGAAAAGCCATGGTGGCGGTGTCAGAGTCTCGCACTTCGCCTACCAAAATAATATCGGGGTCTTGCCGCATAATCGAGCGAATACCGTTGGCAAAATCTACCTTGTTCACCTCTGCCACCGAGGTTTGACGCATTTGCGTGACGGGATATTCCACAGGGTCTTCCAAGGTCATGATGTTCACAGCCTCGGTATTTTGGTGCGATAGCAATGAATACAGCGTGGTGGTTTTTCCGCTACCCGTTGGGCCTGTCACAATCAAAATGCCTTCTGGCCGCGTCATCATCAGTTGCAATTGCTCTAAGGTGCTGGTACGAAGCCCCATGCGCTCTAACGGAATAATCGAACGTTCGCGATCGAGCACGCGCAATACAATATTTTCGCCATGAATCGTTGGGTGCGCAGAAACCCTAAAATCAATCGGGCGACCGCATAAATTCATGTTTAAGCGGCCATCTTGCGGCGCGCGTGTTTCAGCAATATCCATGCCGCTAATGACTTTTAGGCGTACTGCAATACCTGGCCAATAGCTTTTGTGCAAGCTGCGCACTTGCTGCAATACGCCATCGATACGATAGCGAATGCGCAAAAACGCAAATTCTGGCTCAAAGTGAATATCCGATGCGCCACGTTTTACCGCATCCATTAACAGCGCGCCCACCAAGCGCACTACAGGTTGCGTGTATTCGTCGCCTTCTGCGGTTAAGCTTTGGTAATCAATTTCGCCGGTTTCAATCTCGCGTAAAATGCCATCAACAGAAAGCTCATAGCCATAAAATTGGTCAATATGCTCTTCTAGTTGCGCCTCGCCCGCTAGTACGGGTTTTAGCTGAATCTGCCCACCCAGCATGGCGCGCAGCTGATCGAGCGCCACCACGTTGAACATATCGGCCATCGCCACAATCATGGTTTTGGTGGCATCTTCATAGGCCACTGGCAGTAGGTGAAAACGGCGTGAAAAGTCTTCTGACACCATACTTAACGCATCAACATCAGCCACTACGGTGCTTAAATCGATACTTTCTTGGCCAATCGTATGCGCAACCAAATCGCGCACCATATTTTCTGACACAAAGCCTAAACGCACCAATTGGCGACCTAGCGGAATATTGTTTTGCTCTTGCTCAATAATGGCGATGCGCAGCTGATCTTGGGTGATTAATCCCTGCTGAATCATTAAATCGCCTAAGCGTAATTTGCGTCTAAGTTCTGACATTCTCTTGTTGTATTATTGTTCCGATTATTGTTTATTTAATTGTTATTGAATTGCCGCAATACGCGCTTCTAAAGCAGCGATATCAATGCCATTAGTACCCGTTTGGGCGAGCGTTAATGCGCGCTGATAATACGGCAGCGCTAATTTTGACTTACCCATTTGGTCTAAACTGACCGCTAAATTAAACGCGTTATCAGCACTTGCGTGATAACGATAGGCATCAAAATAGGCTTGCTGCGCGGCTGGCCACTGATTTTGCTCGGCATATAAATTGCCCAGCGCCGCATGCAAATTAGCATCGTCTGGCTGCTTGGCTAGCATGTTTTTAAGGTGGCTTTCATTGTTTTGTTCATTGCCTTGCGGTTGGTTATCCATTAAAGCTGCGCGCGCAATATTGTTGCGCGGCTCCACTTCTAGCACCTTGCCATACCAGCCATTGGCATCGGCCGCGCGGCCTTGGCGCTGCGCAATTGCGCCCATACCTAACAGCGCATCCACATTATGTATATCACGCTGCAAAACTTGCTTATACAGCTTTTGCGCTTGACTATCTTTGCCCGCGGTATAGGCCTCGTAAGCGCTCATCAATGTTGGGTTAACGCCAGATTGTGCTTGTGATTTGGTGACACTAATAGACGCGCTGTCAGACGCAATGTTTTTACCCAACTTGCCTACTTTTGCTTTGCCCGTTTTTTTGCTGATGATGATGGGTGCTTCAGCCTCATTAAATTCTGCATCATTTTCAGGCTCAACAGCGCTATCTGCAGTCACCAGCGTTTCATCGTCAGCATAATCAGCCACAGGGGCAGATTTTTTTGTGCTTCTTTTTTGCGACGTTATTCGTGCTTCTATTATTTGTAATTCGGCCAGCTGTTTTTCAGCTGGTTTTTGATTCACCCTTCTGGGCTCAAACGCTGTGGTTTCCTCAGGCATTGCGGCAGATGGCTTTGTTGGCACCAATGTTGGATTTTCAGCGATTGGCGTTGGCGCGGGCTGAATTGGCGCGGCGGCAATGCTGGTATTTGACGGGGTTGACGGCGGTATTGGCTGTGCGACTATGGTACGCGCTGGCGTCACCATTTCTGGCGTGTTATCAACAAACTGAGCAAAATAAGCGCCCATACCCAGCAACGCGAATAATGCTAAACCTGCAATAATCGCCAAATTTTTATTGCCGTTGCCAAGCGCGTTACCTTTAGCCGTAAATACATTGGCCGCATTTTTAGGTGAGGCGCTTAATGTCGCACCAGTCTTCACTACGCCCGCATCAGCCAGCAGCGCGTCAACAAGGCTTGAATCATCGATTACTATTGGCGTAGCATTTGTTTTAACCGCGGGCGTCAAAGAAAGCGCCATATCGGCTGTGTTTTCACTGATAATTGGCTTTTGTTTAGCACTGGTGCGCTCAGGCTTAACGCGCGCTGCAGCTTCTGATTTCGCGTTTTCGGCTTGCGCTTCCTCAGCTTTGGCGTTATGTGCTTGTGCTTCTTCCGCTTTATTTAGCGCTTTAATCAACAGGCTCATGATTTATTCGACTTGACAATTAATTCGACTGTGTTAATTTGATTTGCCAATTAATTTGCTTCTTCAAACACGTTTTGCAATTGTTGCTCGGGCAAATACTGTTTGTAAGATTGCAACTCATCGCTTTCAAGGCTGGCGTTGGTAATAACGGTTGGTCGCAAAAAAATCACTAGTTCGGTTTTTTGCGTAGCGTCATTTTTACCTTTAAATGCCTTACCAATGCCAGGAATATTCGATAAGCCTGGCACTGCATCCGTATTACGGATAACCTCGTCTTGCATTAAACCGCCCAATACCGCTGTGTTGCCACTCGCCACTTGCAAAATCGATTCCATTTCGCGCACTTGAATTTGCGGAATTTGGCTAGGAATATTATTCAATTGTGGGTTTGGATCTTGCACGAAACTGAGCACTCTAGAAATCGTTGGCCTCACATCCACATTCACATTGCCAGAGTCAGCAATTTGCGGCGTCACGCTCATCACCACACCCACTGGCACGGTATTTGGCGTAGTCGTAATTGATTGCAAATTTTGCCCACCAATACCATTTGACTGCGATATTTGCGCTTGCACCGTAAAGTAAACTAAATTGTCCACCACTTTAAGCACCGCTGTTTGATTGTTTAACACCATTAATTTAGGGCTAGACAACACTTTTGTGTCCCCAAATTGTTGCAGTAATGTGACCGATGCAGCGATATTGCCAACTGCGCTAGCTGGGTTTAAATAGCCTGCAAATAAGCCAGCGGTAGATGCAACGCCTAGCGCATTGGTGCCGCCTTTAGTGATTGCACCTGTATTAGGATTAAAGTTAAAACCTTTTGAGCCCAATGTTTGGCCGAACACAAACCCTGCACCGCCTTGCCTGCCTAGCCGACTCCAATCTATACCTGCTTGAAAGCTATCATTTAAGCGCACTTCAACAATCGTCGCTTCAATCAGCACTTGCTTCCTCGCGCTGCCCATCACTTTATCGATAAACTCTTGTACTTTTTCGTGTTGCTTGTTAGTGGCACGCACGCTTATCACGCCAGTTTCCGCATTGGCAATCACGTTAGCGGCTTGCAAAGTGGTATATTCGGTTTTAGCAGCATCACGCTCTTCTTTTGCCAGCTTTGCATCTTCTACATCTGTATTATTTGTTACTGTGCCGTTTGATTTATTTGCTTTGCTATTTCTACGCGCACTAGTGTTAGTAGTCTCTCCAAAGCGTGTCACGATTACTTCTTTATCGGTCTCGGCTAACAACTCTTTAATATTTTTTATTAATGATTCCCACAAATGATTGGATGATGTGCTATCGACTGAAGTGCGCGAGCTATTGTTAGCGCCGTTACCTGAACTGCTGCTGACTGTTCCACCATTCCCAGAACTTTGTGATGCGCTTGAAATTTGACCATCCGCACCAATAAAACCTTTTGTATCGCGATTCATATTCACATAATCAACCTTATAGGTGCGCAATACAGGCGAATCAGGCGCAATAAACAATGTATTGCCTTCCATTTTATAAGTTAAATCGACTTGTCTCGCCAAGCGTTCTAAAATCGCGGGTAAGGTTTGATCAACCGCGTTAAGCGTCGCGCGGCCTTGTATGCTGGGGTGAATGTCTATGTTGAGCTTGCTTTCGCGCGCAAGCGCAAACAAAATTTCTTTTACTG
>JANOWA010000107.1:0-3108 GCA_031417675.1 Methylotenera sp. | reverse complement strand
GGCAAGTAACACATGGCCCTTTCATCCAATCCGTGCCGCGGTATTTGTTAAAGGCTGGGCTTTCTTTCCATGCATATTCCAAGCCGTTTTCGCGCACATTAGGGAAAGCCATGTTTGGCAATACGCGTGCTGAATGGCACGGCAACACATCGCCGTTGGCGGTAACAATCATAAACACTTCGCCCCAGCCGTTCATGCATTTTTTGGGACGATTGCCAAAGTAATCGGGCACCACAAAAAATATTTTCATTTTGTTGCCGACTTTTTGGCGGAACTCGTTGGTAATGCGTTCTGCTTCGTCAATTTGCTCTTTTAGTGGCATTAATTGGCTGCGATTTACCAGGCTCCAGCCGTAATATTGCGTATTCGCCAGCTCGACGTAATCGGCACCTAGCGCCTCGGCCATTTCTAAAATTTCTTTAATATGGCCAATGTTATAGCGGTGAATTACCACATTTAAGACCATTGGATAGCCGTGGTTTTTAATCATGGCGGCGACTTTTTTCTTCAGCTCAAACGTTTTGGTATTGGTGATAAAGTTGTTAATTTCTTCGGTAATGTCGTGCATAGAAAGCTGAATATGGTCTAAACCACCGTCTTTAAAAGCTTGAATGCGTTTTTCGGTAAGGCCAACGCCAGAGGTAATTAAATTGCTGTAATAACCAAGATTTTTCGCTTCGATGACAATTTCTTCAATGTCGTCGCGCAATAGCGGCTCGCCGCCCGAAATGCCGAGCTGAATCGCGCCTAGTTTGCGCGCATCGCGTAGCGCTTGAATCCATTGCTCGGTTGAAAGCTCGTTTTGCGTGTGCTTGTCGTAATCGGTGGGGTTATAGCAAAAGGCGCAGTGCAGCGGGCAACGATAAGTCACCTCTGCCAACAGCCAAAGTGGCTGGGTATGCGTAACGCTAGCATCTACGCCATTATTTTGCGCATGAACCGCCATTTGTACGGCTGAATCACCTAAAGAATTTTGTGTCATTTTACTGCTCCTAATTACTTTGTAGGTCATTGCGCGCCGAGTTTACTTAGTATGGCAATCTAAAAGAGCTGGATTGCCGCGCTACGCTCGCAATGACAATCTAAACTTTACGAATCCATGCCTTGCCGTAAGCCATATCAAACATGCCAATCACATCTGTTTCAATGGTTGTGGCATCAGGAAAAGCGACTTTTAATGCTGTAATAATATCGCCCACACTTGCTTTACCGTCTAGGCGTTTAATCACTTCACCTGCGCCGCCATGTAGTTTAACCATGCCTTCGGGGAAAAGTATTACGTAACTTTGCTGCGCTTCCTCCCACTGAAAACGATGGTGTAGCGCAATGGCAAACACATCTTCGTGTTTGATGGTTGAAAGTGCCGGGTCGATTGCTAAATTTTCCATGAATTTTCTACTTAAAATTAAACCATTTAAATCAAACTACTTAAAATCAATCACAGGTTGGTGAAAATAATCTTTACCCGCAATTTTAATATCTACATCAGACGCCAACATAATCGAATCGGCAATTACCCACAACACGTTTAGCTTAAATTGCAGAATATCCAGTGCTTTTAACTGCATTTCACGCGATGTACTAAAGTAATCTAGCGTTACGCCTAAACCTTGCTCTACGTCACGCCGAGCCTCGGTTAAGCGCTTTTTAAAGTAGCTTAAACCACTTTCGTTAATCCACGGGTACATGGTCGGCCACGAGCTAATACGCTGCTGATGAATATGCGGCGCAAATAGCTCGGTTAAGCTAGAGCAGACGCTTTCTTGCCAACTGCGTTGTTTGGCAAAATTCACATACGCATCTACCGCAAATTTCACGCCTGGGCTAACCATTTTTAAGCTGGTCACTTGCTCGCGCGTTAATCCAACTGCATTACCTAATTGTATCCACGCCTCAATACCACCAACTGTTTTTGTGCCATCTGCTTCATCTACACCATCGTGGTCGGTAATGCGCACAATCCATTGTTTACGTACTTCTACGTCGTCGCAATTTGATAAAATTGCCGCGTCTTTCATTGGAATAGAGATTTGGTAATAAAAACGATTGGCTACCCAGCATTGTAATTGCTCTTTAGTTAGCTGGCCTTCATACATCATCACATGAAAAGGATGATAAATATGGTAACCATGCCCTTTTTCGCGCAGTTTTTCTTCAAATTCGGCGCGCGTCCAAGGTAAATTGTCATTGGTGAGTGCGTTCATTGTGTTCCCTTAAAGAATAATATCCATGCCATCATAGGCAACTTCAATCTGATTTTCGTTCAAAATCGCGCGTTCGGCAGAGTCTTCACGCAAAATTGGGTTAGTATTATTAATATGAATCAATACTTTACGTACTTTTTTAGTTTTGCCAAATTCGTTTAGCTTTTCTATCATACCGCCCTCGCCCGATTGCGGGTTATGGCCGATACTGCGCGCAGTTTTGGTCATCAAGCCCATGTCGATCATCTCGGTATTGGTCCAAAACGTACCATCGACCATCATACAATCAGCTTGGCTCATTAATGGTGGCAAATGTGGTTCTATCTCGCCCAAACCCGGGCTGTACCAACATTTTTTGCCCGTTGAAATCTCTTCAATCAGCACGCCAATGGTGTCGCCAGCTTGCGGATTGTTACGGTGTGGCGAATATGGCGGCGCAGCGCTTTTAAGCGCGACCGAGGTAAAACGTAAATTAGGTACATTCGGGATTTCAAAACTTGTCTTACCGTCAATCGGAACATCGTGGCGGTTAATGCCACAGTAATGGCCTAAGATATTCAATACTTGGTTGCCACTCGTTAAATCCTCAAACACCATATCCGTGCAATAAATCTCGCGTTTTACTTTTCCTTCGCGCAGCATAAATAGACCCGTCGTATGATCAATTTGCGCGTCGATTAACACGATGGCTTGAATACCAGAATCACGAATATTGCGACCTGGCTGCAATGGCGCGAAATCTTGAATTTGTTGTAACACGTCAGGCGAGGCGTTAAATAGCACCCAATCGATGCCATTACCTGACACACAAATAGAGGATTGTGTGCGCTTGGTAGCTTTAATGGTGCCCTTACGTAAACCATCGCAATTGGGGCAGTTACAGTTCCACTGCGGAAAACCACCG
>JANOWA010000106.1:0-4623 GCA_031417675.1 Methylotenera sp. | reverse complement strand
CAATCCCAAGGGCGAGGGAATCGTGGCGGTGCTGCCGAAGAAAGAGTTTTGCCGCTTGCTGAAAGGCACTCAAATTGCGCCATTTCTGCAGCGATAGGGTGTTGCGGTAGCGTGTGTTGCAAATGCGTTTGCATATTGCCGCCAACCCAGCGCATATTGCGATAAGTCGATGGAAATTGGTCAATATAGCTGCGCGCGGTGCTATCAAATAAGTCGTCGCCAAGCAACATTTTTAACTTAGGGTAAGCTGTCGCCAGCGCTTCGATAATACGAAAACGATACGCATCGTAATAAATACTCAGGCGTTTTGTTGCGCCAACTTTTGCGTCGTCAATGATTTGCGCTTTAAAGGCCGCACCTTTTGTTGAGTCGATTAAATACGCCTGAAAATCGGCTTGAATTTTGGATAAATGATTCATTTAAACATGCCCTGCGAGCCGCATAGATGCTTGTTCTTGCTGTTGCGCTTTTTTAGCTATTTTTCTAGCGATTTCTAATTCTTGCACCAACTCTGCCAGGGGTGGAATATTGTCGTCACGCTCTATCATGGTGGAAATTGCACCAAATTTAGAAATCGCATATTCGTATAAATCCCACACTGGGTCGATAACGGGGGCGTCGTGCGTATCGATAATATAATCGCCATGATTGTGGTGACCAGCCAAATGAATTTGCTGAATTCTGTTGGCTGGAACGCCGTCGATAAAGGCTTTGGCGTCAAATTGGTGATTAAAACTGCTGACGTAAATATTGTTCACATCCAGCAATAGCAAGCAATCGGCAGCTTCGGCAATTTGGCTTATAAACTCCCACTCCGTCATACTGCTATCCACATAGCTGGCGTAGCTGGATACATTTTCGAGCAAAATTTGGCGGCCAAGATAATCTTGCACAATTTTCACGCGCTCAGCCACGTGTTTAGCGGTTTCCTCGGTATAGGGCAATGGCAATAAATCATGCATGTTTTGGCCGTGCACGCCAGTCCAGCATAAATGATCAGAAATCCACGCGGGCTGAACGCGATCAGCCAACTGTTTTAAATCGCGCAGATAATTTTTATCAATCTCGCCTGTAGCGCCGATGGATAGTGAGACGCCATGCAGTACCACTGGATAATTTTCGCGAATACGGTCTAAAAACTGTAGCGGCTTGCCGCCTGCAATCAGGTAATTTTCAGACAGCGCTTCAAACCAGTCAACCTTAGGTTTGGATTCTAAAATCGCATGGTAATGCTCGGTGCGTAGGCCTAAGCCGAAACCTAAATAGGGGAGTTTTGATGACATTTGCTTAGCATAATCTCAATTGTGGCAATAAAAAAGCATGTCAACTCATAAATTTGGGCTGACATGCTTTTCGGCATAGCAATTAATTTAATACTGCAGTTAAATGCTGCAGTTAAATGTTGCAGTTAAATGATAGTGCCGTGCTTAGCCGTACAGTCAGCAGATGTCATGCCCAAAAAGCCGTGGCCTTTACACGCATTTTGGCCTTTACAGGCGTTTTCTGCGGTTTTGCAATCGCTGGTGCCTTTGCATGAGTTTACACCCGCACAGTGCACCATTTCGCCAGCTGCGCTTTTGTCCATTTTATCCATGGGCTTAGCCGTTGCACAGCCAGTTAAAATAAGGGCTGCAGCGCCAATTGCCAACATGGCACCTTTGCTTAATGTTGATGTTTCAATAGTCATTTTTATTCCTCTCGAGAATATGATTTTAATTAAGTAAATCAATCAATTGTCACTAAAGCGATTGTAAAATTAGCTTTAGCTACAACAATTAGTCGAGCGTTATTGAATAACCTTACATTTAGTTTGTAAAATAAAGCCAGTGAAGCGTAAAGCCAAGGTGGAATAGGCTTATTGCGCGGCTTCTAGCTTAACCGTATTATCGGGCGCTGGCGCGTCACTGCTAGCATCTACTTGGTCTGCTTCAAATTGATTTGCTTCAGCTTGATCGGTTGCTAGCGCAACGATTGCGTTGTCTTCACTATTGACCAATTGCTGCAAATAATGCTGACTGGTTTGCAAATCTTGCAGCCAGTTATTCGTTGCGGAAGTTGCTGATAATTCAGTTTCATCTAATTGCAATACGCTCGCCGTTTCGCGCAAATTCCATTCATGCTGACTAAGCACTTTCACGGCAATTTCATCTGCCTCAAGCAATTGGCTGGGCTTCATTTTGGCCAGTGCAACTTCGCTACCCAGCATAGAAGTGGCGGTAGAAGCCGCGCTGGTGAGCAGTGTAGTAGCGGTAGTGGCCTGCGTGGCGGCAGAAGATGCGCCAATAATGCCAACCGCAGGGAACAATATGGTCGCCAAAGCCGAAATAATCAGTTTAGTTGAGGTGTTTTTGTTGTGATGCTTGCCAATCACATGCGCCATCTCACGCGCCATAATAAAGCTTAAGGCATCATCACTTAGCGTTAATTGTTGCAAGCCACGAAAAAGTACGACTTTGCCGCGCGCGTTTGAGGCGCTGCCTGCCTCTTTTTTATCGGCCACACTAAATACAAAACTCGGCAGACGTTTTTTTAAGGGCGGATATTGTACATAAGCGGCTGCGCTTAGTTGCGCGCCAAGTTGCTGCACACGTGCATCAAACGCCTGATTTTGCAAGCAAATATCTGCCACGCACGATGCTGCATTTGACTTTGTGGCTAAACGCAGCTGCATATCCACATCAGAAACCGCATCGCTTATGCCAACTGGCACAATGCTATCATTCGTATTTTCAACATTCGCATGAGGACGAACGGCTAGGTCATCTGCCGCAATCGCAGTATTTGCAGCTAATGTAGCCGCAAGCATTACGATGATTACCGTTTGATTAGGACAGTTTTTATATGTCAAAATAAGCTACTTTAAACAATACCAATTATAAAGCCAACTTATTGATAATCCACAATAAATGGCGCGTGATCACTAAAACGCGCTAGCTTGTAAATCGTTGACTTAACCGCTTTTTTTGCCAGTTCTGGCGTGGCAATTTGATAATCCAAACGCCAACCGACGTTTTTTTCATACGCCGCGCCGCGGTTGCTCCACCAAGTATAGCATTCGTCAGTGGCGGCTGGATGCAGGCTGCGATACACATCTACCCAGCCCACGCGACTGACCAAATCGCTTAACCATGCACGTTCTTCTGGCAAAAAACCTGAGTTTTTGCGATTACCTTTATAGTTTTTTAAATCAATTTCTTGGTGTGCAATATTCACATCGCCGCACACCACTACATCGCGCCCGCTGGCTTTTAACGCCTCTAAGTGCGGCATAATACGCTTTAGCACGCTAAATTTAAACGCTTGCCGCTCCTCACCGCTAGAGCCGCTTGGCAAATACAGTGAAATAATACTTAAGCTTTTTCCATTTAAATCATCAAATTGACATTCCAAATAACGGCCTTCTCTGTCAATGTCCGTCATGTCGCTTGCGATATGACCCAAAGATGAGTTTCCTAAACCTTCAATCACCTTGTCTGGCTTAGCTTTGCAGTAAATTCCCACGCCGCTATAACCTTTTTTCTCAGCATAATGAAAATAGCCGTGATAACCTGCAGGTGCCAGCATTTCTGCGGTCATGTCATTCGCTTGCGCTTTCAATTCTTGCAGGCAAATCACATCCGCTTGCGTGGTTTGCAGCCAAGTAAAAAAGCCCTTATTTGCGGCAGAGCGTATTCCGTTTAAATTAGCCGTTATAATGCGCATTATTGTCTTTCTGTGTGGTAATGATGAATCAATTAAGTCAAGCTTTTATCGCATTTGCGATTGAACAACAAGTACTAAAATTTGGCGAATTTAAAACCAAAGCTGGCCGCCTAAGCCCGTACTTCTTCAATGCAGGCCTGTTTAACGACGGCATGAGCTTACTCAAACTAGGTGAATTCTACGCCGAAAGCATCCAAAAATCAGGCATTGAATTTGATATGCTATTTGGCCCCGCCTATAAAGGCATCACCTTGGCAGCCAGTATCGCCATTGCGCTTGCCAAAAATGGTCACAATGTGCCTTATGCGTATAACCGCAAAGAGGCTAAAGACCACGGTGAGGGCGGCGTGATTGTGGGCGCGCCTTTAAGCGGTCGCGTGCTCATCATCGACGACGTGATTTCGGCAGGCACATCGGTGCGCGAATCGGTTGAGTTAATCAAACAAAATGGCGCCACGCCTTGTGGGGTGGCGATTGCGCTGGATCGGCAAGAAAAAGGCTTGGGTGATTTATCGGCGGTGCAAGAGGTGATGCAAAGCAATCAAATACCCGTTTGCGCCATTGCCAACTTAAGCGATTTATTAGATTATGTTGCAAATCAACATGATATGGCACAGCACTTGCTTAACATTGAAGCGTATCGCCAACAGTATGGCGTCATTTGAGTGAGTAAGTAGAAATGAAAAAATTAGTTTGGCTTTTAGTAATTGGTCAGTTTTTTGCGGCAGGCATTGCCAACGCCGACACAAAAATATTGAAATGGGTGGATAAAACAGGCGTGACGCATTATGGCGACCGCCCGCCCAGCTTTGATGAAAGTAAAAGCAATGTTGAGATGAACAAGCGCGGTCAAGTAGTGAAAAGAAATGATTACGTGGTTAAAAAAGACGATGCGCAAGCGTTACAAAAACAGCAGCAAAT
>JANOWA010000105.1:0-2250 GCA_031417675.1 Methylotenera sp. | reverse complement strand
CAAACTTAAATCAATATCTTCCATGCTGCTACCTAGTTTTGCCGCGTAGTAATAGCGCAGATATTCAGGATTTTTAATATGATCCAAATAACTGCGCGCGGTGATAAACGTACCGCGCGATTTACTCATTTTTTCGCCATTCACCGTTAAAAAACCATGCGCGAAAATTTGTGTAGGTGTGCGGTAACCGCTAAACTCAAGGGTTGCAGGCCAAAACAGCGCGTGAAAATACAAAATATCTTTGCCGATAAAATGGTAAAGCTCAGTTTTAGGGTTTGCGCCTTCATTTCCTTCGCGTTGCCAATATTCGTCGAAGTTAAGTTTTTCCCTCTCAGCTAGATTGACCCTCTCCCCTAGCCCCTCTCCCGCTTGCGGGCGAGGGGAATCACAGAGATTTTTAAAGCTGGCCATGTAGCCAATCGGTGCGTCTAACCACACATAAAAATACTTGCCCGGTGCATCGGGGATTTCGAAGCCAAAATACGGTGCATCGCGCGAAATATCCCAATCATTCAAGCCGCTCGCGAACCACTCGCCCATTTTGTTGGCGGCTTCGCCTTGCAAAGTTGGTTTACCTTTTATGGCTTCGCTGCGTGTCCATTCTTTCAAAAAGTCATCGCATTCGCTTAATTTAAAAAAGTAATGCTCAGTTTCTTTACGCACTGGCGCAGCGCCAGAAACGGCTGAATAAGCATTAATCAGTTCAGTCGGGTTATACGTCGCGCCACATACCTCGCAGCTATCGCCATATTGGTCTTTGGCATGGCATTTCGGGCATTCACCTTTAATAAAGCGATCTGGCAGGAACATGTTTTTAACGGGATCATAAAACTGTTCGATGGTTTTAGTGGCAATTTTCCCGTTAGCTTTGAGCTTTTTATAAATCGTCTGCGAAAGCTCTTTATTCTCCGGTGCGTTGGTTGAATAATAGTTATCAAACTCTACCAAAAACTCTTTAAAATCTGCGCTATGTTCCTTATGCACCGCTTCAATTAAGGCTTCTGGCGTAATGCCTTCTTTTTCTGCACGCAGCATAATCGGCGTGCCATGCGTGTCATCCGCACACACATAATGCACAGTGTGACCCTGCATTTTTTGAAAGCGCACCCAAATGTCGGTTTGAATGTATTCCACCAAATGCCCAAGGTGAATACTGCCATTGGCGTAAGGTAGTGCGGAGGTGACGAGAATTTTGCGCGGATTATTTGCTGTAGAGTTAGATTGCGTCATGAGGTAAATGAACCAATTTGCTAAAAAACCTATTTTAACAAAGACGGTCTCGAACACATACGTTAAAATAGCTTTTTATTCAGTAATATAAGAAAACACCATGGCAATTGCAGAACTAGACATCCAAAATGCGTTAAAAGCGCTGATTGACCCGAATACTGGCAAAGATTTTATCACCAGCAAATCGGCTAAAAATATCCAAATTACTGGCAACCATGTCAGTGTAGATATTGTATTGGGCTATCCCGCCAAAAGCGTGATGAATGACGTGAAAACTTTGGTTGAAAATCATCTAAAAAGCCTAGATGGCGTTGATAATGTAGCTGTGAATATTGGTAGCCGCATAGTCGCACACAAGGCACAGCAAGGTGTTACGCTGTTGCCAAATGTGAAAAACATTATCGCGGTAGCATCAGGTAAAGGCGGCGTGGGCAAATCAACCACTTCTGTGAATTTGGCCTTAGCATTGGCAGCAGAAGGCGCGACGGTGGGTTTGCTAGACGCCGATATTTACGGCCCAAGCCAGCCGCAAATGTTGGGTATTAGCGGCCGCCCAGAAAGCAGCGATGGTAAAAGTATGGATCCAATGCTGGCACATGGTATTCAGGCGATGTCGATTGGATTTTTGGTGGATACCGATACGCCTATGGTGTGGCGTGGCCCAATGGTGACAGGCGCGTTAGAGCAATTATTGCGCGACACCAAATGGCGAGATTTGGATTATTTAATCGTCGATTTACCACCTGGCACAGGCGATATTCAGCTCACACTAGCGCAAAAAATCCCCGTGACTGGTGCGATTATCGTCACCACGCCGCAAGATATTGCGCTACTTGATGCACGCAAAGGCTTAAAAATGTTCGAGAAAGTCGGCATTCCTATTTTGGGCATTGTCGAAAATATGAGCACGCATATTTGCAGTAACTGTGGCCATGAAGAACATATATTTGGCGCTGGTGGCGGCGCAAAAATGTTGCAGATTACAACGTGGATTTATTGGGCAGTTTGCCCTTAGACATC
>JANOWA010000104.1:0-6600 GCA_031417675.1 Methylotenera sp. | reverse complement strand
TATCTTTTAAATCATCTGCGAAGCCTTGTTTTGCTGCTTTAAAACTCATACTTTTACCTTTTCAATTATTCTTTAGCTTCCCAATTCAAAATTACTTTGCCAGAGTTGCCAGAGCGCATGATTTCAAAGCCTTCTTGAAAGTCGGTATAGTGAAAACGATGCGTGATGATTTTCTCCAAAGGCAAACCACTTTGCACCATCATCGAGCATTTGTACCAAGTTTCAAAAATTTCGCGGCCATAAATACCCTTAATGGTAAGGCCTTTAAACACCACCATATCCCAATCAATACCAGCGCCTTTAGGCATAATGGCCAGCATGGCAATTTTGCCGCCGTTAATCATTTTATCCAACATATCGCCAAACGCTTTGGGCGAGCCTGACATTTCTAGCCCTACATCAAAACCTTCAAAAATGCCCAAAGAATCCATTAACTCTTTGGTAATGCTTTCTTTGCTAACGTTAATAGTGACTACGCGCGGCAAAATGCTTTTGATTAAATCGAGCCGATATTGATTCATGTCGGTAATCACAATATTTCTTGCACCCGCGTGATCCGCCACTAGCGCGGACATGCTACCGATTGGACCCGCGCCAGTAATCAGTACATCCTCGCCCACCATGTTAAACGAAAGTGCAGTGTGCGCGGCGTTGCCATAAGCATCAAAATAAGACAGCAAATCGGTATCAATTGGGCGGCTTGGTTTAAACACGTTTTTGGCAGGAATCACCAAATATTCTGCAAAAGCACCGTGACGATTCACGCCCACGCCTATTGTGTTAGGGCAAAGGTGGATGCGGCCGCCAAGGCAGTTGCGGCATCGCCCGCAAGTTAAATGGCCCTCGCCAGAGACAATATCGCCCACTGTAAACTCAGTCACGTTCGAGCCAAAACCTGCAATCTCGCCCACGTATTCGTGGCCAGTAATCATCGGCACAGGAATAGTTTTTTGCGCCCACTCGTCCCAGTTGTAAATGTGAATATCGGTGCCGCAAATGGCAGTTTTTTTAATTTTAATTAAGACATCATTGTTGCCCACGGTTGGTTCTGGCATATCTTCTAGCCACAGGCCTTGTTTGGCGTATTTTTTTACTAAAGCTTTCATATTCTCACTTTCCTAGCTTAAACGGCTAATTTGCTAACAATACTCATCATTTACTATCAAAACAATTCTAGTATCGCATAAAGTTAGGTCTTGCTCAAATTGTCAACATAGCTTGTAATCGGTTATTATTGTGGTTGTAGATACTCGAAATTAAAAAATGCCACTTACCGAAATCAACCACGTTAATTTTCGTACCGATCGCGATACCATGCTTAAGCTGCGCGATTTTTATTGCGATATTTTGGGTTTAACAGTTGGTAAGCGCGTGGCCAGCAAGACTTACGGTTATTGGCTGTATATTGGCACTAACGATGTGGTGCATTTGGCAGAATATAAAACCGCTACACCGCCGCAGCTTAATGTGCATGGCACTTACGATCACGTGAGTTTTACTTGCACCGATATGCCAGCGATGGAAGCACATTTAACCAAGCACGGCGTGGCTTTTACGACGCGCATTTTGGCTAACGGCGTGCGCCAAATTAATCTGAAAGATCCAGCAGGCAATGGCGTAGAGCTTAATTTTGAGGAGTTTTGGAATCCTGGTTATGTGATGCGGCCATCGGGTGACCCGACTCAAGCTTGAGGCAACTAGAATGCAGCATATCGTCATTGCGAGCCAAAGGTTTATTTTGGCGTGGCAATTTACTGCGAAAATGAATTGCCGCGCTGCGCTCGCAATGACAGCTTTGTGTGACTTGCATCACATACAAACGTTAGAAAAAATATAAAATATGGTCTGCAATATAAAGTTTAGGTCATCGAAATGTTGATATGTGCGTTAGAACTGGTAGCAAGTAATATGGAGAATTTATGCGTTTGAATAATTTATTAAGCCCTAAAGTGGTAATTGCCTTGGCAAGCGCTATTCTATTGGGTGCTAGCCTAAGTGCGGTTGCAGAGCCTGACCCTAAATTGTGGCCAGTGATGAAAGAGGCGTTTTTTGCCAAGCGCGAAATGGCGGATGTTGATTTTATTAAAATTGACGCGCCGCGCCGCGCCGAAAGTGGTGCGCAAGTGCCAGTGACGTATAGTGTGGATAACGTCGCTGCCAAAGGCGTTAAAATTGTGAAGTTATACGCGTTTGTGGATGCAAACCCGATTCCGCTGACTGCGACTTATCATTTAACCGATGCGCTCGGTAGCTTTCAATTGGCGACCAGAATCCGCTTTGAAACAGACGCATTTGTACGCTTGGTGGGTGAAGATGCGGCTGGTAAATTGTATTTAGCATCGCGTGAAATTCGCGCTGCTGGCGGCTGCGGCGGCACGGTAGATGGCGATGAAGCAGCGATTCGCGCATCGGCTGGCAAAATAAAATTTAAAGTAGAAGAGCCAGTAAAAATGGGCGCGGCAACTTCTACCACATTTAATATTAAGCACCCGATGCGTACTGGCTTGCAGCGCGAATTGGTGTCGCAAGGCTTTGTGCCAGCATTTTACATTAACAAGGCTGCGTTTAATTACAACGGCAAAAGCGTACTAACGGTAGATGTGGGCGTAGGCACGGCGGAAGACCCGTATTTTAAATTTAACTTTATACCCGATGCGCCTGGTAAATTAGAAGTAACGGCGACCGATAACGAAGGTAAAAGCTTTACACAAGCGGTTGATGTGAAAAGCTAAGTGTTGATTTACCAAAAAGGCCTCCAATTGGAGGCCTTTTTGTTTGTGTCTGAGTCAATGTTGAGTGCTAAAATAACAGCGACAAACCGTCATTCTGAGCATTAGTGGTTAAAAACAATGGATTCTTCGCTATGCTCAGAATGACAGTGACTGACTATTTTGGAGATAATAATGAAAAGCTACCGTAAAGAACTCTGGTTTAATATCCCTGCGCGCATGGATTTTAAAAATATCACGCACGATGTGACAGAATGCCTGCGAGAAAGCGGCATAAAAGAAGGTTTGGCCTTAATCAACGCAATGCACATTTCGGCCAGCGTATTTATTAACGACGACGAACGCGGCTTGCATCACGATTATAAGGTGTGGCTAGAAAAGCTCGCCCCGCACGAGCCTGTCAGCGGCTATAGACATAACGACACAGGCGAAGATAATGCGGATGCGCATATCAAACGCCAAATAATGGGGCGCGAAGTGGTGGTAGCCGTTACCGAAGGCAAGCTAGATTTTGGGCCGTGGGAGCAGATTTTTTACGGCGAATTTGATGGCCGCCGAAATAAACGCGTTTTAATTAAAATCATTGGTGAGTAAAAATTTGTACGCAAAAAAGGGCGCTTAAGCGCCCTTTTTGTTATAAGCAAATGGCTTATTTATTCATTACGTACATTGTTACTTCAAAGCCAAAACGCATTTCAGTCGCTGCTGGTGTTGTCCACATGATAAATTCCTTTTTAAATTAGTTAATAAACATTACAACAAACACTTAAAGACTTGTTGCTTGTTTGTATGATTGAATTATGCGCTAGCTGTTCAATATTCGCGTATCAGCTTTCATGATTGTAGCCTAAGTAATATCATGAGCTTAAATAGCTTAAGCGCCCTTAATATAGCTTTCCAGCTCGGCAATTAAACGTTGTTGGTAGGCGATGGTTTCTTTTACCAAATCGCCCAGCGACAGCATGCCGATTAGTTTGTCGCCATCCATCACCGGCAAATGGCGGATATGTTTTTCACTCATCACGCTCATGGCCGATTCGGTTAAATCATGCGGTTTGCCGGTAATCACTTTGGCAGTCATTACCTCGTTTATTTGCGTGGTTTTAGATGAGCGGCCTTGCAGAATAACCTCGCGCGCGTAGTCACGCTCTGAAAAAATCCCGACCAGTTTGTCGCCATCCATCACCGCCAGCGCGCCAATTTTATATTCCGCTAATATCACTAAAGCGTCATAAACTGGGCGATTTGGCGCAATTGAAATCACTTCTTTATGTTTTTTATCATCGATAATTTGTAATAATGTTTTCATGCTTTTAGCTCCCTTCGCAACCCAACTAAAAATATACACCTTATAATGACAATTATGCAAAAAAAACCCCAAAAAAGTATGATCGTTAAGGCCTTTGTCGCACTTTTTCTACTTACACTTATTTGGGGTTATAACTGGGTGGTGATGAAAACGGCCGTGCAATACGCCAGCCCGTTTCAATTTGCCGCACTGCGCACGTTTTTAGGCGCGTTAATGCTTTTTTTAGTGTTGGTTTTAACCAAAAGGCCGCTGGCATTAAAAGAGTTCCCCACCATGTTAGCGCTTGGTTTATTGCAAACCTGTGGCTTTACTGGCTTACTCATTTGGGCGCTGGTGTCTGGCGGCGCGGGTAAAACAGCGGTGTTAAGCTACACCATGCCGTTTTGGGTGATGTTGTTTGCCTGGCCAATGTTGGGCGAGAAGGTGCAAGGCTGGCAATGGTTAGCGGTTGCATTTGCCTTATTTGGCATTGTGCTAATTTTTGATCCTTTGCACATTAAAGGCGACGGCTTTAGCATGACTTTAGCTTTATTATCGGGTATTTCATGGGCAATTTCGGCGATTGTTTCTAAAAAATTGCATAAACGCGCGCCGCATTTAGATTTGCTGAATATTACAGCTTGGCCAACTTTATTGGGCTCAATTCCCATCATTATTTTGGCTTTAGCGCTGCCTGCGCCGCCTATTCAATGGACGCATACCTTTTATTTAACCATTATTTATAGCATTTTCTTAAGTGGCAGCCTTGCATGGGTGCTGTGGCTATATGCGCTGCAACGCTTGCCTGCTGGGGTTGCCAGCATGGCCAGTATGTTAGCGCCTGTCATTGGCGTTAGCGCGGCTTGGCTGCAATTGGGCGAGCGGCCAGGCACAATGGAGCTATTTGGCATGCTATCAATTGCCATTGCTTTAGTCATCATTTCAGCGATCACCATTCGCAAACACCAACATGTTGATATGGCAGAGGGTCAAGAATAGTCAGCATAGCTTGTGATAAAATGCTGTTTTCAAACAATTTTCCAAAATTTTATTCAGTAATAAAGGTTAAGTTTATGGCAGGTCACAGTAAATGGGCAAATATTCAACATCGCAAAGGTCGCCAAGATGCCAAACGCGGTAAAATTTTCACTAAATTGATTAAAGAAATCACTGTGGCGGCACGCTTAAGTGGTGGTGATGTCACTATGAATCCACGTCTGCGCGCGGCCGTGGCTGAGGCTAAAGAAGAAAACATGCCCGCCGATAACATTACTCGCGCCATTAAAAAAGGCACGGGCGAGCTTGAAGGCGTTAACTACGAAGAAATTCGCTACGAAGGCTATGGCATTAACGGCGCGGCTATTATTATTGATTGCTTAACCGATAATAAACAACGCGCGGTAATGGATGTGCGCCATGCGCTTAGCAAATATGGTGGCAATTTAGGCACCGATGGCAGCGTAGTGTTTATGTTTAAACACTGTGGCCAATTGGTTTACGAGCCTGGTACCAGTGAAGATAAAGTGATGGAAGTGGCGCTAGAAGCGGGTGCAGAAGATATTGTGACGGATGAAGATGGCAGTATAGAAGTAATTACGCCACCGAATGATTTTATGGCGGTAAAAGAGGCGATGGAAGCCGCAGGCTTAAAAGCCGTGGTAGCAGAAGTCATAATGAAACCAAATATGGAAACCATTTTTACGGGCGACGATGCGGTAAAAATGCAGAAAATATTGGATATGTTGGATGATTTGGATGATGTGCAGGATGTATATACAACGGCTGTCATTGAAGAGTAAAAAATGAAAACCGCGTCGCCATACAGTGTTGCTGGTTCAATTTTATTCGATTACACACAAATGCGTATGCGCACTCATAAAATTGAACCAGCGCCTTGTCTGACTTAACGTTTTTCATTTTTTAGGTGATTTTTTGGAGCTTATAAGAATCCTCGGCATTGACCCTGGCCTGCGCTTAACAGGCTTTGGCGTGATTGAAATTGACAGCCAAAAATCGAACAGTAAAATTACTTACGTCACAAGTGGCGTCATTAAAACCGCCGCTGCAAAAAAAAATGTGAACGAAGGCGAGGATGACAGAGAAGAATTACCCGCGCGCTTAAAAGTCATACTGGACGGCCTATTTGAGGTGATTGATACTTATAAGCCAAACCAAGTGGCGATAGAAAAAGTGTTTGTTAACGTGAATCCGCAATCGACATTATTGCTTGGCCAAGCGCGTGGTGCTGCGATAAGTGCGGCGGTGATACGCAACTTAAGCGTGGCGGAATATACGGCTTTGCAGGTCAAACAAGCGGTGGTAGGCAACGGCCACGCGCAAAAAGAGCAAGTGCAAGAAATGGTAAAGCGTTTATTGAACTTGCCTGCAACACCAAGCCCAGATTCGGCAGACGCGCTTGCGTGTGCAATTTGCCATGCGCATGGCGGACAAGGGTTAGGGAAATTGGCGACGGCGGGTTTTCGCGTTAAAAATTGTCGACTGTTTTAAAATTAATTTAACCGCCGATAAACGCAGTTTAACGCCGATGTACAAAAGATGAGTTCTATCAAGCAGTGAGTTTTG
>JANOWA010000103.1:0-1508 GCA_031417675.1 Methylotenera sp. | reverse complement strand
GACGAAAGCGCTTGGCAGCAAGCCTTTGATTGCCTAGCCCCTAGCAACCAAACTTGGGTGAAAGCCGCGCCCATACTTATGCTCACCTGCGCCGATACTTTATTTGGACATAATCAACAACCTAACCGCTGGGGGCAACATGATACAGGTGCAGCGGCCGAAAATCTATGCCTGCAAGCAAGTAGTATGGGTTTAGCGGTGCATCAAATGGGCGGTTTTAATAGTGATTTAGCGCGTGAAAAATTTAACATTCCCGCGCACTACACACCAATGGCCATGCTGGCTGTGGGTTATGAAGGTGATGCCAATAACTTGCCCGATGAGCTAAAAACGCGTGAATTGGCGCAGCGCAAACGCAAGCCGTTAGGTGAATTATTTTTTGAGGGCGCTTGGGGTAAGCCTGTTAAAACTTAATAGTAACTAAACGCACATGCGTTGCAACCGCAAGGGTTGTCCCCGCAGAATAACCAGCTAAAGCTGGTTATTCATGCGTGAAAGCCAACATCCATGCGGATTGCGAAGCATGTGCTGTGGTTGTTACTGCTGAGCAAAAATGCACTACTATTTTTTTACTGCAACTACCTCAGATGTGAAATCACAGCCTAACATTGGCAGGCTGCCTTGAGTGCTTACTTTTAGCTCGCCTTTTTCTATCACCAAATTAGACTCTCCGCTCCATGCTTTACCCCATTTGTTGACGCCCTTGATTGTTTGCCTGGCCGTGTTATCCGATATTTCACCTTCAACGGTAAAACTGCCATCCCCATTACTGCCTTTGCCAATGTACGAGTTACCTTTTACTTCATGTGTGACTGTCCATACGCTGTTAAATGACCCGTTAAAGCTTGTATTAGTGCAGTTTGTGACCAATCCCTTATCTGTGCCGTTAAATGTTCCAGCGAAATCTTGAGGAGCAGCAAGAGATTGATTAATATAGAAAAGTGGTGTTAAAGCACAGAGTAGAATTACTTTCACTTTTCTGGCAAAATGAACGCTTAAAATTGTATTCATAGTTAAAGTTTTCATGATTTAATACTCCTAACAGATCAATATTTTTTAAATAATATTGATGATTGATTCAATAAGTATTATCCCTGCATCGCCGCAAACACAATACTAGGTACTTTTGCCCAGCTGGCGGTTTCTTCCATCGCGACTAATTTTTGCGTGACGACTTTTGCTTTTTTATGGCTAGCAAACCAAGCGGGTTTGGGAAACGTAAACAGCGGCGCACGTAGCACAGCCTTTTCGATGCCCTCTAGCATGCTCGTGTTATGCACAAAGCCGTTACCGCTTTGAATGTTTTGAGATGTTGAGCTAGGATACGCACCCCAGGGCGCACCAGTGCAAAATAGCAGGCCAATAAAGGTATTAACCGTAATCGCACCATATTTAAGCTGGCAAATGGCTTTCTCAAAGGCGGTATTGGTGTTGGCGTTTTTAAGCGATTTTGGGTGCACAATCAACGTGGCATTCAGCGTGCCCCATAGACGATTGTTTACAAATTC
>JANOWA010000102.1:0-7467 GCA_031417675.1 Methylotenera sp. | reverse complement strand
ACAGACCTCTAAACTAGCTGATGTGCGCCGAGGTGTGATGGAATTGTATATTTCTGATCATCCGTTAGATTGCCTAACTTGTGCTGCCAATGGTGATTGCGAGCTGCAAGATATGGCGGGCGCAGTTGGCTTGCGCGAAGTGCGTTACGGTTATGAAGGTGAAAATCATCTAAAACAAGAAAAAGACGAATCCAACCCTTATTTTACCTTTGACCCAAGCAAGTGTATTGTCTGTAGCCGCTGCGTGCGTGCGTGCGAAGAAACACAAGGCACATTTGCGTTAACCATCGAAGGTCGTGGCTTTGGTAGTAAAGTTTCTGCAGGTAATCAACTGTTTATGGATTCAGAATGTGTCTCGTGCGGTGCCTGTGTACAGGCTTGCCCAACTGCCACTTTGATGGAAAAATCCGTGATTGATATGGGTACGCCCGAGCATAAAGTAACGACCACTTGCGCCTATTGTGGTGTGGGTTGTAGTTTTGACGCTGAAATGAAGGGCGAAGAAGTGGTGCGCATGACACCCAACAAAGACGGTGGTGCAAACCATGGTCACAGCTGTGTAAAAGGGCGCTTTGCTTGGGGTTACGCCACACATAAAGACCGCATCACCACGCCCATGATACGCAAAAGTATTCATGATGAATGGCAAGTGGTGGGCTGGGATGAGGCGATTAACTACGCTGCCAGCGAGATTAAACGCATTGAAGCCAAATATGGCAAAGACGCAATGGGCGGCATTACCTCCAGCCGTTGCACCAATGAAGAAGTCTATGTCACGCAAAAATTAGTGCGCGCCGTGTTTGGTACTAACAACGTAGATACTTGTGCACGCGTGTGCCACAGCCCCACGGGTTATGGTTTAAAACAAACCATTGGCGAATCGGCAGGCACGCAGACGTTTGATTCTGTGATGCAATCTGACGTCATTATGATCATTGGCGCTAACCCGACTGATGGCCACCCTGTATTTGCCAGCCAAATGAAACGTCGCTTACGCGAAGGCGCTAAACTGATTATTGCTGACCCGCGCGAAATTGATTTAGTAGATAACTCACCGCATGTGCGTGCCGATTATCATTTGAATTTGCGCCCAGGCACTAACGTGGCCTTAATTTCTGCTTTAGCACACGTAGTGGTAACCGAAGGTTTAGTCAAAGAAGATTTTGTACGCGAGCGTTGCGAGTGGGATAGCTTTGTAACTTGGCGCGATTTTGTGGCTAAGCCAGAAAACTCACCCGAAGCAATGGAAAGCGTACTTGGCGTAAAAGCAGCAACCATGCGCGCAGCCGCGCGGATGTTCGCGACTGGCGGTAATGGTGCGATTTATTATGGGCTAGGCGTTACTGAGCACTCTCAAGGCTCAACCATGGTAATAGGCATTGCCAACTTAGCCATGGCGACTGGCAACGTAGGTCGCGAAGGCGTTGGTATCAACCCATTGCGCGGCCAAAACAACGTGCAAGGTAGTTGTGATATGGGCAGTATGCCGCACGAATATCCAGGTTATCGCCATGTGTCTGACCCCATGGCAAAAGCCTTGTTTGAAGCCGCTTGGGGCAGGCCATTGAGTATCGAGCCAGGCTTACGCATACCGAATATGTTAGACCTTGCGGGCGAAGGCCGCTTTAAAGCGTTGTATTGCGTGGGCGAAGACATTGCGCAATCTGATCCAAACACGCAACATGTCACGCACGCGCTGGAAAGTATGGAATGCGTGATTGTGCAAGATTTGTTCTTGAATGAAACTGCCATGTACGCGCATGTGTTTTTCCCCGGGGCCTCTTTCTTAGAGAAAAGCGGTACGTTTACCAATGCAGAACGTCGTATTTCACCCGTGCGCCGTGTGATGGCGCCAAAAAATGTTGGTAAGCCAGAGCTTAAAGAAGCGGGCATGGAAGATTGGGAAATTACTGCTAAATTATCTGCCGCATTGGGCTACGAAATGAACTATAACCATGCCAGTGAAATTATGGATGAAATTGCTGCCTTAACACCCACTTTTAAAGGCGTTAGCTTCAAAAAATTAGATGAATTGGGTAGCATTCAATGGCCGTGTGACGACGCAAACCCAGCAGGCACGCCAACCATGCACATTGATGCATTTGTACGCGGTAAAGGCAAATTTTTCATCACGCAATACGTGCCGACAACCGAAAAAGTGAACGCAAAATATCCGTTAATATTGACCACTGGCCGCATTTTGAGCCAATACAACGTAGGTGCGCAAACGCGTCGCACTAAAAACGTAGAATGGCATGCCGAAGATGTGGTAGAAATTCACCCACATGATGCCAGTGAGCGCGGCATTAAGGATGGCGATTGGATTGGCATTAATAGCCGCTCTGGTGAAACGGTGCTGCGTGCCACGCTGACTGAGCGCGTGCAACCCGGCGTGATTTATACCACGTTTCACCACCCAGAATCTGGCGCCAATGTGATTACCACCGATAACGGCGACTGGGCGACCAATTGCCCCGAGTTTAAAGTAACCGCCGTGCAAGTGACGCGCGTCAACCAATTATCGGATTGGCAAAAAGACTACAAAACCTTTGCTGAGGCGCAAATGGCTTTTGCTAGTAAAAGTCCGAGTAAAAAGCTTAAGCAACCAGCGTGATGTTAAGAGAGTAGCGTGCGGCAGGTTGCTGCGTCTGCCCTCACCGCGCCGTCGCGCACCCTCTCCCGCAGGGCGAGGGTTTTGATTTAAGCAGCTGTGTTGCGCTAAAAGTGGGTGACGAATATGGCTTTTGTACTAACAACATGCTTTAAGCCCCTCGCCCTTCGGGAGAGGGGTTGGGGTGAGGGCGGCGATGATTAAGATTGTAATAAAGCTGTGAAATTGAATAATCTTGTTCAATCAAGCGCGGCGTTAAGCGAAGTGAGTGTGACGCGCTGGCGCAACGGCGTTGTTAGCCAGACTACAGATAAAGTAGCAGAAGAAGTGCCTATCGCCATGATTTATAATGGTATTTCGCATGCGGTAATGTTGGCCACGCCGCAAGATTTAGAAGATTTTGCGCTAGGGTTTTCGTTAAGTGAAGGCATTTTGCAAAGTAAGTCTGAGTTATACGATATTGAAATTGTTACGCAAAATAATGGCATAGCGCTAAAAATGGACGTGGCGAGTGAGGCATTTGCCAAGCTAAAAGACCGCCGCCGCAATTTAACAGGTCGCACAGGTTGTGGCTTGTGCGGCGCAGAAAGCTTAGAGCAAGCCTTACGATTACCTGAAAATGAAAAAGCCACCCTAAGCAATAATGCGGCTTGCAGGCCAATTGCTGCAACAAGCATCCAGTTGGCATTTAGCAATATTCAGATAAATCAAACTTTACAACAAGCCACTGGTGCCACGCATGCGTGCGCTTGGATTGCCGAAAATGGCGAAGTGCAACTATTACGCGAAGACGTTGGCCGTCATAACGCCATTGATAAATTGATAGGCGCGCTGGCTAAATTGCCGCAAAAAACGGACGGCTTTGTGCTGACATCTAGCCGCGCTAGCGTTGAGATGGTACAAAAAGTGGCATTAGCAGGTTATACCATTTTAGCGGCTATTTCTGCGCCAACTGGCTTAGCGATTCGCGTGGCAGAACAATATGGCGTGACATTAGTAGGTTTTTTGCGCGATAATCAGTTTGTCGTGTATTCGCACCAACAGCGTATTATTTTTTAATTATTTATGCAAATTTTTAATTTAACATCATGCAAACCGAAACCTTAATCAAAATGGCCAACCAAATTGGCGACTTTTTTGAATCTTATCCTGATCAAGCGCAAGCGCAAATGGACATTGCGCATCATTTAAACCGTTTTTGGACGAAAGATATGCGTAACCAAATTGCCGCACATGTGCAAACTGCGCAAGGTGCGGGCTTGCACACACAAGTGGCTGCGGCAATTGCGGCACATCTAAATTCCTAGCATCTTTGTCTAGCCACTTTGTCCAGCATCAAAATTAAAATTCAGTTGGTGACCAAAGGTGGCATCGCAATGGGCCCTGGTAAGGCAGATTTATTAGAAGCGATTCAAGCAAAAGGCTCGATTTCAGCGGCAGCGCTTAGCATGAATATGTCTTATAAGCGCGCCTGGGATTTGGTCAATTTGATGAATAAATGCTTTAAGTATGCGCCAATAACCACCGCCGTTGGTGGTGAAAAGGGCGGTGGCGCGCAGATAACTGAATTTGGGTTGCAAATATTAACTCAATATCGAGCGATTGAGGCTAAAGCTAATTTGACTGTTCAAGCTGAAACGAAAACATTGATGGAGCTACTGGCGGATAATTAACACTTTTTCCAGTTCATAAAAAGCACGCTATATTTTAAAAAATATAGCGTGCTTTTTTAAAGCCTTCATTATATATTTACAAATATAGCGCGTATTGCTTAATTTATATATTTAGAAGGCATGTAAAATGAATCAAACCTTACATTATAAAATTTTAACTATAGCGATAGTTTCAGCGTTTTCAATGACTGTTCAAGCAGATGAGATTAACACTAGCGAGCAACTTAAAAAGCTGCAGCAAATGGTAGAACAATTGCAACAGCAACGGGCAGAGCAAGATAAGCAGATGGATTTACTCACCAAAGAATTAGTAAGTGTTGAAAATCAGCTAAACCAATCTAAAATTGTCAAAGCAGAAGAAAAAGGTAGTAGTAACGGTGCGTCAGTACTCGCCAATTTTAAAGATGGTATCAGCTTTGAGGACGGCAGTGGAAATTGGAAATTTGCCATTAATGGCCGCGTACAGGCTGATGACCGTCGCTTTTCACTAGGTGAAACAGCTGCAGACAATTTTAGCCTGCGCCGCGCAAGGCTTGGGGCTACGCTCACCTTTTATAAAGATTATGTGGCGCGGGTCGAGGGTGAATATTCTGGTGGTAGCAACGCGCTGACTTATGGCTACATCGATATTAATAAATTTCAATCGGCTAAAATTCGGCTTGGACAATTTAAACCCAACTACGGCCTTGAGCGTGCGATGAGTACCAACTTTACTGATTTTTAAGAACGCTCAATGGCAGACACTTTGTTGGGTAGCACTTTTGATCGCGGTGTGATGGTGTATGGCTCACCATTTGCAGGGTTTAATTATAGCGTTGCGTACGTCAACGGTACGGGCACAGCCGATGAAAGTAATGCTAAGAATGATGGCAAAGACTTTACTACACGCATCACGGGTAATTTAGCTGAAATGATGGATTGGAAAGACGCTGTAGTGCATGTGGGCGGGTTTTATGCAGAGGGTTTTGAAGACTCACGCAACCAAGCTGCTTTTATTCCTGTTGGGCAAACAGAAGGCCGTGGTGCGCAATTTTTTAATACAAGTTGCTCTGCTGCTCCTTGCAGTACCACGGCTCCAACAGCCAACGGCTTTAAAGATAACGTGAACCGCCGTCGTGCTGGTTTTGAAACGGCATTGGCTTACCAAGCAGTTAAAGTGCAGGGTGAGTACATCAATTCTAGCTTTGAAGGTGCGGGTTACAGCCGCGAAATCGATGCATGGTACGCGAGTGCCATGTGGAATGTAACGGGTGAGGGATTCTCAGACATGTATAAAGAAGGTGTATTTGGCCGCTTAAAACCTAAAAATAACTTTAAAACGGGTGCGGATGGTTGGGGTGCGTTGCAAGTAGGCGCACGCTACAGTAACTTTGATGCATCTGATTTTAATACGACCAATGCGGCAGGTACAGGCGTTTTGCTAAGCACGCCAACTGCACTCACAGAGGGTTTGCTAGTTGCCACCAACAAGGCGGATGCTTGGACGCTAGGCGCCAATTGGATACTCAACCCTAATGTTAGATTAATGGCCAATTACATTAGAACTGACTACGCCACGTCAATTTTGGTGCGTATAAACGGCGTTAATAAAAGTTTAGATAAAGAAGATGCATTGACCATGCGCGCGCAATTTGATTTTTAAAAAAGGAACGAATAAAAATGGATACACAGATTTTAATATTGATACCGCTCATTTTTTTAGCAGCGCTGCTATTCTCGTCAGTTGGTCACGGCGGTGCATCTGCGTATTTGGCAGCATTCGCGTTTATGGGCATGGCACCAGCATCTATGCGACCTGCAGCGTTGTGCTTAAATATACTCGTCGCTTCAATCGCGCTCTATAAGTTTACCAAAGTGCGTGCTTTTGATTGGCAATTGTTTTGGCCGATCGCGCTGATGTCTGTTCCTGCTGCGTTTATTGGCGGGCAAGTCACATTGCCCAACCCCATTTACAAGGCACTAGTGGGTACGTGTTTAATCTATGCCGCCTGGACGGTTTTTAGCCAAGCCACTAAACCAGATGCAATAACTGTTAATCCAGTTGCTAAACCAGTATTAATGGGCTTGGGGGCAGGTTTGGGCTTTTTGGCGGGCATTACTGGTGTGGGCGGCGGCATTTTTTTAAGCCCTATTTTACTTTTTTTTGGCTGGGCAAAAACCAAAGTCATTTCTGGTGTGGCGGCCGCCTTTATTTTGGCGAATTCCATTTCTGGCTTACTTGGCTTCTTAAGTAAAACGCCTAGTTTGCCAGTAGGGCTTGGTTATTGGGGGCTAGCGGCTATTGTTGGCGGCTTAATCGGGGCAGAATATGGCAGCCAAAAATTGACGAATCCGACGATTAGAAAATTGCTGGCATTGGTACTGCTTTTTGCTGGCAGTAAAATGCTACTGGGCTAGATTTTTAGCTTAATTGTGCAGAAAAAGTCTAAAACTCTCGCGGCGCTCGGCAACGCGTTTGCCGCTCCAAATCAGCTTCCAATCTTTTCCTGGGGCTATTTTTTCGCGGTCACGTTCATCTTGAATCAAGTATAAATCGCAACTTAACGCGCCGTCAGTCTCAACTAGTTGCGCTTTAATATTGACATAGTAATGCAATAAATCGCGCTGTGCTTTGCCTAAATGATTGCTGGTTAAGCAGGCATATTGGTTTGGAAGTGCTTGTTTTAAATCAGTAAAAAGTGTTTGATAACTACGCGCCGAGTCAATCATGGGCAGCCAAAGTGTCATTAACAGCGTCCACACGGCTGTCATGCCAATGGCCCAGTTAGTCGCTGCAGAGCGGTTTGAATGTTGCGAGCGTAAAATAGCCAATAACCAAATTAACGATACGGTTAATGCCAATATAAAGGCAATGAAGCTAAAATGCAGCTGCGTTAAGCCCGATAAAAACAGCAAACGTTCTTTCAATTTAGCAGGGCTTCCCGTCATCATCGCCAGCCAACCTAGCCAAATGAGGCCGCTGGTTAATCCAAATAAGATCAAGCCAAACCAATTGAGCGCGCTGGCCGTGCCACGTTTAAGCGACTCGATGCCGCCGCCCGCCATAATGGTGAGCGGCACGAGTAAGGGCAATGCAAATACTTCATTCTTATAACCAAATCCTATCACGACCCAAGCCATCGCAAAAAAGGTGATGATGAGTTGAAATTTTGGTTTAATGAATAATTGCTTGCGATAACGCCA
>JANOWA010000101.1:0-2334 GCA_031417675.1 Methylotenera sp. | reverse complement strand
TAGCGCAAAAGGCTCATCAAGATACGTGACTAAACGCTCATTGGTGTGCAAGGTGAGTGGTGGGTATTCAATAGTGGCGACGCTCACTGCGTGTTTGCGGCGTATTTGCACGCGCAGCCTTGCAGCCAATTCGGGCAGTTTAATAGGCTTAATCAGGTAATCGTCAGCACCTAAATCAAGCCCTGCAATGCGGTCTTCTAAGGCATCGCGCGCGGTTAAAATGATTACACTAGTATTTATCTTGCGACTGCGTAAACGTTTTAGCACGCTTAAACCATCCATTTGCGGCAAGCCAAGGTCTAAAATCACTACCTCATAAATATCGTCATGCAACGCCAAATCCGCTTGCTTGCCGTCTTGCACCCAGTCAACCGCATAGCCGTTGTTGCGCAGATAAACGCTGGTGGCGTTACCTAAAATGCTGTCGTCCTCAACTAATAAAATTCGCATAACGCAAGCATGCCGTAATTGTAAGTAAAATGTAAGGCTTAACTAAGATTAATTTTGTTATAATTGAGGGATTAAAATAGTTGATGATTATATGAACATTATTCGCATATTAGCTGACTAATAGCATCCGATTATGACGCCATCTTTATGAAAAAATCGCAACCTTACATTTTTGCCTATAGCTATTGGGACACCATTCCTGTGATATGGGGTTTTGTGCATTTTGCCTATTTAATTGGCATGCTGGCGGCATTTCATTACCTGCCGTGGTGGGGCAACCTGCTCACAGGCTTGTTTTATGCCTTTAGTATTTCGTGGAACATTAATAGCGTATCGCACAACTTTATTCACAATGCCTATTTCAAATCTGGCGTGTTAAACCGTGCGTTTAGCTTGTTAGAATCTATTACCATGGGCTTTTCGCAAACCATGTACGATCACGTGCATCGCCAGCACCACATTGGTAATAATGATCGCATTGGTGACAGTGGCGAGACGGTTGATTGGATTTCAATCTATCAGCACGGTAAAAATGGTGAGCCAGAACATGCACTTAAATATTCATTGTTAAGCTTTTTTCGCGATGACCCCAAACGCATTGTG
Source organism: Methylotenera sp. (assembly GCA_031417675.1). Taxonomy (GTDB): domain Bacteria; phylum Pseudomonadota; class Gammaproteobacteria; order Burkholderiales; family Methylophilaceae; genus Methylotenera_A. The sequence goes on along the minus strand of JANOWA010000101.1, from coordinate 1,281 downwards.
GCGGGCATACGCCGCTTAAACCCGTTTTTAGCAGAATTTGCTTGGTTTGAGCTGTCAGTCGTTGTGTTAATGTATATTTTGCTCCTATTAATTAGCTGGAAGCTGGTTTTATTTTTTGCGGTGTTTCATTATTTAGGCCATTCGCTCACCGCCATGAATGGTTATTATGAGCATTATGGAGCAAATCCAGACCAGCCAATCGCTTGGGGCGTCAGCTATTACAACCCATTATTTAACTGGCTGTGGCTTAATAATGGCTATCACGCCGAGCATCATTACCGCCCAAAACATCACTGGACTAAAATGCATGAGCTGCACTTGCAAATTGCTAATAAGCAGCTTGAGGCAGGCGTTAAAGTGATTGCATGGCCGCAACAATTTGGTTTTTTGGCTAAATAGGTATTTTTTAACCAAATAAGCCTGCAAGCCGCTTTAAATAAGGCTTTATCTACTAAACTGTAAGCAAAGTGTAAGCCTAGGTTTATTAAAATACGCGTTGTGCGCATAAAAACATATAAACCTAAGGATATTCATGCTTTTTATCATTGATTTTGACGGTACACTTTCAGTAAAAGATACAATCGACGATATGCTTGAACACTTTGCCGACCCAAGCTGGGAAGACATTGAGCAATCATGGTTAAATGGCGAGATTAACGCCGTAGAGTGCATGACGCAGCAAGTGCGCATGGTAAAAGCAGACAATATTACCTTGGAAGGCTTCTTTCGCGGCATTCAGCTAGATGCGACTTTTGTGCCGTTTTATAAGCATATCAGCCAGTTTGCCAAAGTTGCCATTGTGAGCGATGGCCTTGATCACGCGGTAAAAGTGGCGATGCGCAATGCTGCCATGCCTGATATTCCTGTGTATGCCAATCATTTGCACTTTACGCCAAGCGGCCTAGATATTAGCTTCCCCAATAAAGTGGATGGCTGCGCAGGTGGCAATGGCACTTGTAAATGCGCCATTGCACAAAATCTTGCGTTAGACTCAAGTGGCCCAGTGGTATTAATTGGCGATGGTAAATCGGATGCCTGCCTTGCAGGCCGCGCAGATATTGTGTTTGCCAAAGGCTCGCTGATTAAACATTGCGAAAAAAATGCAATTCAACACCACAAATTTCAAACATTTGCCGACGTATTGGCAAAAGTGAAAACTTGGCCGCTTGATATACCAAATCAAGAATTACCCAAACAAGCCCCTCAAAAAATTACAAGCTTGCGCGCTTAAGTACTTAATTTATTACCATATTATCAATAAAAAGGTTTTTGCATGGACGC
>JANOWA010000100.1:0-4693 GCA_031417675.1 Methylotenera sp. | reverse complement strand
GCAACAATTCAATATGCGTATAGCCCATTTCGGCTACATAAGGCACGAGCTTTTCTGCCAGCTCGCGGTAGCTGAGCAGGGTATTACCATCTTTGCGTTGCCAGCTGCCTAAATGTACTTCGTAGCAGTTAAATGGCGCATGTAGCCAATCGGCTTCGCCGCGATTTTTAAGCCAAGTTTTATCGTTCCATTTATAATTATTAGTAGTGGTGACGCGTGACGCAGTGCCAGGGCGCAATTCAAACTCACGCCCGTATGGGTCGATTTTGCTAAAAATTGCGCCTGTTTGGCGATTGCGAATTTCAAATTTATACAAGTCGCCAGCACTTAAATGCGGGATAAAAATCTCCCATACGCCACTACCGCCGCGCGCGCGCATCTGGTTAACGCGGCCATCCCAGTGGTTAAAGTTGCCCACCAAACTAACGCGCTCTGCACTGGGCGCCCATACGGCAAAGCGCACGCCTATTATTCCTTGCAGCGTACATTCATGCGCGCCAAGCGTGTTGTAGGCGTGATTAAGCTGACCTTCTGCAAATAAATGCAACTCATCATTGGTGATAAACGGTGCGAACGAATAAGTGTCATGGCGCTCAATGGTCGCCTTGGCATATTCAATTTTTAATAGGCATGGCGCAGATGGCTTTATACTGCCTTGCCATGTAAACAAGCCATCTTGATGCGCCTTTTCAAGAGGCAGCCAATCGACACCCACTTTTAGCCAAATATTTTTAGCATCAGGCAAAAAAGTACGAAAAACAAAGGTTTTTTTATCTTTTACATGCAGGCCCAAAAAGTGAAAAGGGTCGTGATGCTGCGCACCTAAAATGAGATGGAGTTGTTTAAGGTCTGTTTGCGTTGTCAAAATGTGTGTCTTAAGTAAAATGAGAGCAAGTCAAAATTAAGTCTAAAATTTAGTATTGTTACGCTAGATTATAACGCTTTATAGCGACTATAATGTGTTAAATGGCGGGATTGACTATTTGATTTGCTACAATTTTGCTCATTGAACATTTTTTTAACGAAGTTGATGGCCTCAGTTTTGACGCATCATCACTTATTCATTTATTTACGCCTCTAATAGAGAATACCTAATGGAAAAAGATCTTAATTCAACACGGTTTATTAGCAACCTAACTAAAAACTCGGTTGCGCTGATTTTAGCAGGCGGGCGTGGTAGTCGCTTAAAAGATCTAACCAGCCATCGCGCCAAGCCAGCTGTGCCATTTGGCGGTAAGTTTCGTATTATCGATTTCCCGCTATCTAATTGTATTAACTCGGGCATTCGCCGCGTGGGTGTGGTGACGCAGTACAAATCACACAGTCTGATGCGCCATATTCAGCGCGGTTGGGGCTTTTTACGTGGTGAGTTTAACGAATATGTCGATTTGCTACCCGCCTCGCAACAGCGTGATACCGAAGATTGGTATAAAGGCACGGCTGACGCGGTTTATCAAAATTTAGACATTTTGCGTGTGAGCCAGGCGGAATTTGTGGTGATTTTGGCGGGTGATCATATTTACAAAATGGATTACGGCCAAATGTTGGCCTGCCATGTAAAAAATAATGCCGATATGACGGTGGCTTGCATTAATGTACCGCTAGAAGAAGCTAAAGGTTTTGGCGTGATGGCGGTGGACGATGAAGACCGTATCATTGAATTTGCTGAAAAACCTGCAAATCCAAAACATATGCCAGGTGATACAACGCAGGCACTCGCCAGCATGGGCATTTATGTTTTTAACGCCGGCTTTTTGTATGAGCAATTGATGCGTGATGCCGAAGATGAACACTCTACACACGATTTTGGCGGCGATATTATTCCGCATTTAATTTCGCGCGCGCGCGTCTATGCGCATCGCTTTGCCACGAGTTGCGTAGGCGCAAAAAATGATCTGCATTATTGGCGCGATGTAGGAACGGTGGACGCCTATTGGGCGGCCAATATGGAGCTGACGCGGGTGATTCCAGAGCTGAATATGTATGATCATGTATGGCCAATTTGGACCTACCAAGAGCAATTGCCGCCTGCAAAATTTGTGTTTAACGACCCTGGTAGAATGGGCAAAGCAACTGATTCAATCGTCTCGGGCGGCTGTTTAATCAGCGGCTCGTGCGTGACGAGCTCGGTACTATTTTCAAACGTGCGCGTGCATAGCTATTGCGAGATTGAAGGCGCAGTGATTTTGCCAAACGCTGTCATACATCGCCATGCAAAATTAAAAAACGTGGTGATTGATAAAGGCGTACATGTGCCAGAAGGCATGGAAATAGGCTTTGACCCAGTGGCCGATAAAAAGCGCTTTCATGTGTCAGAAAAAGGCACGGTATTAGTAACGCGCGAGATGCTGGGTCAGTATCGGCCAGTCACCTATGGCACCCATAAAATAACCGAGATTAATTAAAAATAACTTAAATTAGTTAAGCACAGCAGTTGAAAATTTGCAAATGATTCCTCCCATGACACCACCTAAGCTATTGATCTCCCTTTATTGGCACATGCATCAACCCGATTACCGCGATTTGATATCGGGCGAATACGTATTGCCGTGGACCTATCTGCATGCCATTAAAGATTACTCTGATATGGCGTTTCACCTCGAAAACAATGTAAAAGCACGCGCTAGTTTTAATTTTGTACCCATTTTATTGGATCAATTAGAAGATTACACCGCGCAATTTAAAAGTAAAAAAATACGCGATCCCTTGTTGGCTTTGTTGGGCAAACAGAGTTTAGAGGGCGTTTCTGCAGAGCAATGTGAGTTAATCATCGAAAGTTGCTTCAAAAGCCATCACGAAAAAATGCTGTCGCCTTATGCGCAATATCAGCGTTTATTTAATCTTTATCAAGTCGCAAGCCAAGCGGGCGATGATGTGAACTTACAATACTTCTCGGCGCAATATAAAACCGATTTGTTGGTTTGGTACCACTTGGCGTGGATGGGCGAAAGTATCAAACGAAACAATCCCTTAGTAACGTCATTAATTAAAAAAGGTAGTCAATTTGATAGCAAAGACCGCTTGGCTCTGTTTGCCTTAATTGGTGAAATCATTAGCCATTTAATTCCGCGCTACAAGGCGTTACAACAAAAGGGTCAAATTGAGATTTCTAGCACGCCGCATCAACACCCCATTTTGCCTTTGCTATTAGATTTTAAAAGTACGTTAGATGCCATGCCTGGCGCCACATTGCCGCTATCGCCACAATATGATGGTGGCGAAGCGCGTGCAATCAGTCACATTAAACTTGCGCAAACCTCGCACCAACATCGATTTGGTCACAAGCCAACAGGCATGTGGCCTGCCGAGGGTGCTGTGTCTAAGGCTGCTTTAATGTTAATGGCGCAGCAAGGCGTGCAATGGGCAGCCACGGGCGAGGGTGTGCTGACCAATAGTTTGCATAAATCTAACCCCGTAAAAGCCTTGGTTTCGCGACATGAGTATTTGTACAAACCCTATAAAATAAGCGATGGCAAAGATGAAATTGTGTGCTTTTTTAGAGACGATAGACTATCGGATAAAATTGGCTTTGAGTACGCCAAAATGCATAGCAGCGATGCCGTGCGTGATTTTGTGCGAGAGTTAGAACATATTCATGCTACCTATCAAAAACCAGAAAACCCAGTAGTCTGCGTGACTTTAGATGGTGAAAATGCTTGGGAATACTATCCATACAATGGCTATTATTTTTTAACTGAATTGTATCAAGCACTTAGCAACCACCCTGATATCGAGATGGTGACACAGTCAGAAATTTGTCAGGCCATTAAAACGCCAAAGAGTAGTCCTTACAAAGTATTTTGCGGTAACTTACCAGAAGTCGCAGCGGGCAGCTGGGTCTATGGCAGCTTTAGCACTTGGATTGGCAGCAAAGACAAAAATCGCGGCTGGGATTTGTTATGCGAAGCCAAAAAAGTGTATGACAAGGTGCTAAAAAAAGGCAATTTAAACGCAAAAGAACAGCAACTTTGCGAAAATCAGCTCGCCGTTTGCGAAGGCTCTGATTGGTTTTGGTGGCTGGGCGATTACAACTCGGCCGCCAGCGTCAATAGCTTTGATCGGCTTTATCGACGAAATTTAAGTAATTTATATGTGTTGCTAAAACAACCAGTACCAAACGATTTATTAAACCCGATTAGCCTTGAAGCATTAGCACAGTTGAGTAATGACGGCGCTAGCAATAATATGCATAGCGGTACCATGAAACGCGGACAAGAAAATTAAAGCCATGAAAAAACACTGTTAATGCAACAAATCGTGCAAAAACACACACGCTGCGCTGGCGTTTTACTCCATATTAGTTCGTTGCCTGCAGGCGATTTTGGTGCGGATGCGACGCATTTTATCGATTTTTTAGCAGAAATTGGTGCGACAGTTTGGCAAACATTACCGCTAAATATGCCACATGACGATGGTTCGCCATACCAATGCTTAAGCGAGAACGCGGGTAAACAAGCGTTTATTAGTTTACAGCGTTTGTTCGAACAAAAATTATTACATCATGACGATTTAATCTTCAACACTGATGCGCTGCAGGCTAATAGGCACGCCATGCTAGCTTAGGACTATTTTAATTATAAACATTGTCAAAATGCCGCGTTGCAACATGAATTTGTTGGATTTTGTCGTAAAAATGTGGCTTGGCTGGGCGATTTTGCCGTATTTCTGGTGCTTAGAGAAAAGTTTAAACACG
>JANOWA010000099.1:0-2856 GCA_031417675.1 Methylotenera sp. | reverse complement strand
GACGCTGCTGGCAACGGCTGGCCTTACGTTTATTATGGGCATTCCAGGGGCGGATGACATCATGCTAAATTATCAAACAACGTCTTTTCACGATGCCTTATATTTGCGCAAAGTGCTTGGCTTAAAAGCTGCACCAGAGTTTGAATTATGGCTTAAAAAAATGCAGATTATGGATGTTAACGGTCAAGTGCAACCAATTAAAGAAGCACATCACATGTTGCAAAATATGCCTAAACATTTATTGAGCGCGGCGTAGTTATTAGCCACAGATACGCGCAGATGAATACTGATGCACATAGGTAAATTCATAAAAAATATTTTAACCACCGATAAACGCAGATGCACGCCGATAAAATAACTTTTATTTTCAACTTCGTCATACCCGTGCAGACGGGTATCCAGGCAAGTGTCAATATAGCTCATCTATCGTTAGCGCTATGCACCCCCTTGAATGGATTCTGGCCTGCGCCAGAATGACTAGAAAGTGTAAATAATGAGCAAGAAGTCAGACTATTTTGCAGCGCTAGAGCACCACTCGCCAGACCCATGGCAACAGCTCAAAACCTTCACCCGCGCCCGTATTGCAATCGGCCGCGTAGGCAGCAGCTTGCCCACCAAAGAAGTGCTGGATTTTGGCCTAAGCCACGCCATGGCGCGCGATGCGGTGCATTTGGCACTCGATATTGACACGCTTGAAACTGACATTAAAAAGCAAGGTTTTAGCACAATTCGCGTTAAAAGTATGGCCAATGATAGAGCCACTTATTTACTGCGCCCCGATTGGGGTCGGCGATTAAGTGAGCAAAGTTTAAGTGCGTTAACGCAACATAAATCGCCAAAGCCGATTGATTTTTTAATGGTGATTGGTGATGGCTTATCATCATTAGCGGTATCTCGGCACGTAGCGCCGCTGCTAGCCGAAATGCGAGAACTTTTTCCAAGCGATTGGCACACAGGCCACGTGGTCATTGCCTCGCAGGCACGGGTCGCGATAGGCGATGAAATTGGCCAAGCATTGCAAGCGCGCATGGTAGCCATGCTAATTGGCGAGCGGCCAGGTTTAAGCTCACCCGATAGTTTGGGTATTTATTTAACGTATAACCCAAAACTAGGCTTGAGTGATGCTGATAGAAATTGCATCTCTAACGTGCGGCCAGAAGGCTTGCAGTATGCAGCGGCGGCCAAAAAGCTAGTTTGGCTAGCTAAAGAAGCGATGCGCTTAAAAGTCACAGGTGTTGCACTAAAAGATGAAAGTGATATGCAGGAAATAGGCGCACAAGCTCTTCTAGATTAGTCTGGAAAGTATGCAGGTGCAATTAACTTGCATCCCTTTCCAAGAATGTATCCCCTTCCACGAACAAATTGAGCAACTTATTCACAATAGGCGCAATGATTATAATTGCAATGAATACAATTGGCCATGCGGTTATAAACGCCCCAAGCCACACTTTAATGAAATGTGTATGTGGCTGGATGCGCAGGAAAATAATAATGCCAGATACAATCAATGCAGTATTACAAGACATTATCAATGCAAAGAGGACAGTGCGATAACGATATGGAATTTTATTTGCCATGATGTTAGTTTCTTTGTTTATCAAAATTTAAAATATCTAAACTCTACTTGTATTCATCTAGAATTAAGTGCTTAAGCGCATCAGGATTATCCACACTGAGCCTGAAGCGATTGCTAAACCTGTAAAGTCCAACAATCGCCATGACTGCGCTCTGCTAGCTTACAATTTGTTCGGCGACAGCTTCTTTGAGGCCAGCTGCTGCTTGGGTGGAAAGAGCACGGGCCGCTGCTTGTGAGTCTTGAAATTCCTCAAGCACATAAACTTTGCCCCACTTAAGGGTGAATACGTGAAGACCGCGGTTGACATATGCATCCCCGTTAAGCAGCGCTGCAGTGCCATCCCACTCGACAAACACATTGGTATTCCACGGCCAACCCACTACCCAAACGTTATTGACCTTGATATGGAGTTTGGGCTGAGTACGGCCAAGGCGTTCAAACCAGCGGCGTAGGGCTGCTTTATCGTGGCGCTCACCGCCAAGCGCGTGTGTGCCAGAAACGCGATGATGGATATTTGGCGCAACGGCTTCTACTGCCTCATCCCAGCGATGATTGTTGACGTGGTCAAAGGTCTGACGGATTTTTTTCTGAACAATATAACTGTATATCATGATAAGTCCTCCATTATGAGAAGAGATGGCCAACACGAGACACCCAGCCGAGCTTGATGTCAAAGTAGTTGGTCACATTTAAATTTTGATTCATTGTGTAAGCATGTGCTTATTGACGATCTGTTTAAGTACGTCAGGATTATCCACACTGAGAAAGTGCCCAGAGTTAGCAATCGTCTCAAGTTTAGCATTAGGTACTTTATTAAAAGTACTTACTCTCTCGTCTTTTCTAGACCAGTCATTTTCACCGTAAATCAAGGTGGCTGGACTTTTAATCTGATGATAAAATGTAGGTGCATTTGCCCAACTGCGCCAGTTTTTTAATATATTTCTTCCAAGATAACCATAACTAGGTCTGTGCCCTGTTTTGTCAAAGAGCTTCATTAACCAGGTAGGTATTTTTTTAATATTGGTCACGCCGCCATTCATCACCAAACTTAAGAAAAATCTATTTTCTAATGCGGCAAAAATAGCGCCGTTGATGGGGATTGAATAGTTCCACATCATAAAGTTAGCGATAAAATTGCCACGCCTAATGCCATCGGCATACCGCGTTTCATAGTCGTAAGTATTGACAGCAATCACCTGCCTAATTTTATTTGGAATAGTGGCTGCTATAGTGAGTGATAGTGTTGCGCCAATTGATTCACCGACTAAAGTGATGTTTTC
>JANOWA010000098.1:0-3417 GCA_031417675.1 Methylotenera sp. | reverse complement strand
TGGTTTTTAAACACGCGCGAATGCTTGTAGAAGAAATATCTTGCGGCGTGATGGCATGCATATGGATATAACCCGTCGTTTTTTGCGATAAATCTGCAATATTTTCAGTATAATTTTCTGCTAATAAAGTGGCTAGCTCGCTTGCCAGCTTGTGCTGATTGGCGCTATTGGGTCGTTGTACCAAAATAATGTGGCAGTAATTGAGTAGCTCTTGCCATCTAGCCCAAGTGTTTAAGTGAACAAACGCATCACTACCCATGATTAAACAAAGCGCAACAGAGGCACCCAGCTCTTCCCGCAACGAAATCAAGGTATCTATGCTGTAAGAAGTACCAATACGCGCAAGTTCGCGTGTATCTAGTTTAAATAGTGGATTATCAGCAATCGCAATACGCACCATCTCTGCACGCTGTTTTGCAGATACTTCAGGCATTGCTTTATGTGGTGGATTGGCTGATGGGATAAAGCGCACTTCATCGAAACCTAAAGCATCGGCAAGCTCTTGCGCCATACGCAAATGCCCGTAGTGAATCGGGTTGAAAGTGCCGCCCAAAATACCGATTAAACGGTTGCCGATAACACGCATATCAACTTATTAAGCGAATGCATTTTAAGCGAGTGAACTTACGCTCTGACTTGCCCATCACCCAGCACAATATATTTAAGCGATGTTAAGCCTTCTAAGCCAACTGGGCCGCGCGCGTGTAGTTTGTCGGTAGAAATGCCGATTTCTGCACCTAAGCCATATTCAAAACCATCAGCAAAGCGGGTGCTGGCGTTAACCATAACAGAGCTTGAATCGACTTCGCGCAAAAATCTGCGCGCGCGTGAGTAGTTTTCGGTGACGATTGATTCAGTATGCTGGCTTGAGTGCTGATTGATGTGTGCGATGGCTTCATCTAGCCCAGCAACAATTTTGCACGAGATAATCGCTGCTAAGTATTCAGTGTAATAATCTTCATCAGTGGCAGGTTTAGCGTTGTTTACTAGCGCACAAGTTTCCGCACAACCACGAATTTCAATGCCGTGTTGCGTCAACATAGCCGCCAGTTTTGGCAACATGCTTTTGGCGACAGAGCGCGCCACCAGCAGCGATTCTGCTGTATTACAGGTACCTAGTCGCTGCGTTTTGCTGTTTTCAACAATGGCTAATGCTTTGGCTAAATCTGCTTCATCGTCAATATATACGTGGCAATTGCCGTCTAAATGCTTAATAACAGGGATACGTGCATCGTTACTAATACGCTCAATCAAGCCCTTACCGCCTCGTGGTACGATGACATCGACATAGTCTTTCATGGTAATCAGCTCGCCCACGGCGGCGCGATCGGTAGTTTCTACCACCTGCACGGCATTAATCGGCAAGCCTGCTTTTTGCAAACCTTCATGCACCAGTTTAGCCAGCGCTTGATTGCAATGAATCGCCTCGCTGCCACCGCGTAAAATACACGCATTGCCAGACTTAATACAAAGCCCAGCCGCGTCAATCGTCACGTTTGGGCGTGCTTCGTAAATAATGCCAATAACGCCCAAAGGTACACGCATTTGCCCAATTTGGATGCCGCTTGGGCGGTATTTAAAATTGATCATCTCGCCAATAGGATCGGCAAGCGCGGCAATTTGCTGCAAACCTTCAACCATGCTGTGAATCGATTTTTCGCTTAACGTTAAGCGGTCTAACATCGCATCATCTAAGCCATTGGCTTTTGCAGCGTCACAATCGAGTTTATTAGCAGCCAGTAGGGCAGATTTTTCACGCAAAATGGCATCTGCAATAAAAGTTAGCGCTTGGTTTTTAGTGTTGGTATCAGCCGCAGCCATTAGCCGCGAAGCGGCGCGGGCATTAATACCAACCGTTTGCATGTATAGTTTAATGTCGATCATTTTAGTAGCCATAACCTGCATTATACTTGTTTTTATAATGAGCGATTATCTGCCGCGCACTTTGGCTAGCCCAAAGCACAGTCTCGAAAGCTCCAGCCATGCATCGCCTAGCATCACCCCTTTTGCGGTTCTATCAATATCACACAGTTTCTGCAAAGCAGCTTCGAGCTGACGTATGCTCAGGCGCATTAATGCGCGCTTTACCAAACTTTGCCTATCGCCAAATATGCGCGCATTAGTCATCGCATTCATCACGTTTTCGCCGCGTATCTCGGCTTGTTTAATGCGCACCAGTGGGCGCAGCACCCACATCAGCGGATTCATCACCGCCACCGCATTTTCGCCTTCGTCTTGCAAGCCTTGTAAAATGCGGCTGGTACGTGCAGCATCGCCCGCCAATACTGCTTCGCCAAGTTGAAACGCATCATATCTGGATACATTGAGCACCGATTCGTGCACTGCTTCTGCGCTAATTTCACCAGCAGGGTAAAGCAGCCCAAGCTTTTGAATCTCTTGATGCGCGGCCAATAAGTTACCTTCAACTTGGTTAGCAATGAACGCTAAAGATGTCACATCTGTGCTTTGATTTTGCGCGGCCAATCGGCCTGCCAGCCATTGTGGAAGCTGGTTTGGGGCGATTTCTTTTAGCTCAATCAAAGTGCTGGCACTTTGCAACGCATTAAACCAAGCGCTGTTTTTTGCCTCGCGTTCTAGCGCAGGCAACACAATAATCGTTGTCGTATCGGGTATTGGGTTGGCGGCCAGCTCAGTTAGTGCTTTACCGCCGTCAACGCCTGGCTTACCGCTTGGAATATGAATTTCGAGAATACGCAAACTGGAAAACAGCGATAAGGTCTGCGAAAACTGTTGAATTTGCTGCCAATTGAAATTGCGCTCCACAATAAAGCTGCTGCGTTCTTCGGCACCATTTTTTCTTGCGGTTGCGCGGATGGCGTCTAAACATTCAGATTGAGCTAGCGGCTCGTCGCCAACTAACACGTATAGCGGTGATAGTTTGGTTATAAGTTGTTGTTTAAGATGGTTTTGTTCTAATCGCGCCATAAAAATAGGATGTGCGATTATTTTTTTAAAGCAGCAAGTCTGCGCAAAATACCGCTGATCACATCACTCCGCATGTTTTCATTTAAGCGTTTTTCTTCATCTTGTTTGGCCAACAAATTCGCGTCGCTGTAGGTAAAATCGCGCCGCGCTTCTACTGTTTGTACTGGGCTCCAAGTGGCTGCATCAGCCGCTTTGGTGCGGTAATGCACGCGATAAAACAGCTCAAACTCATTCACCGTGCCGCCACCCGCTAAAGATAAAATGCGCTTTTCGCTTTCTTCGCCCACCATTTCGAGCAATAACTCGGCGTTGGCAGCACTATCAAGCACTTTTACACCGCTAGTGTTGAGTGATTTTTTAAGGTTTTTTGAAATCACCAAGGTATTACCTTGAATAAATACATTATTAAAGGCAACATCGGTCACGCCGCGCATATGAAAGCCACAGCCAATTACACCGCTAAGCAGCGTT
>JANOWA010000097.1:0-7833 GCA_031417675.1 Methylotenera sp. | reverse complement strand
CCAGAAGCAGCCGAAGGCGGCGCAATTGGTTTGGTAGAAGAGGGCGATACGATTGAAATAGACATTCCAAACCGCACCATACATTTAGTGATTTCTGACGAAGAAATGGCGCATCGCCGCGCGCATATGGAGGCCAAAGGCAAGCTTGCTTGGAAGCCAGTAAACCGGGAACGCCAGGTTTCACCTGCTTTGCGTGCCTACGCAGCAATGACTACCAGCGCAGCGCGTGGCGCAGTGCGCGACGTGTCGCAAATAGAAAAGTAAGTTATCATACAAAATTATTAATAATAAAAATAGTTGATGTACTAGAAATTAAATAAAACTATTATTTAAACCAGCTATCTATGACAATATGGTGGCACTTAGGGGTGGCGGAGTAAGAATGACAGATAAAAGTAGCGTAAGTAAGCCTTTACAAGATAAAACAGCGGGCATAGATTTTCCAATTAAGCCGCAACTGACCATTACCCAAGACGAAAATGGTCTTGAATATATTGAAATCAACAATGATTTAGCCACGGCCAAAATTGCCCTGCAAGGTGGTCACATTGTTTCTTGGCAGCCAAAAGAGCAAGAGCATCCTGTTTTATGGCTATCCAGTAATGCGCGCTTTCAAAAAGGCCGCTCTATTCGTGGCGGCGTGCCGATTTGCTGGCCTTGGTTTGGCGCGCACCCCACCGATGGCACGCTCTGCCCGCATGGTTTTGCGCGGGTGATTCCTTGGCAATTAATCGAGGCCGAACCCACGCGCCACGGTGCCACGCGTTTAACTTTGCAAATGACCGAAACCGCTGAAGCGCGTCGTCAATTGTCGTACCCTTATTTGCTAGGCATGACCATGACTATTGGTGACACGCTTAGAATTGAGCTTTCAACCACCAATAAATCGACGCATCCTTTCTTGGTGGGCGAGGCGTTTCATACCTATTTTAATATTAGCGATATTGCCAATGTAACGGTAAAAGGCCTAGAAGATACGTTGTTTGCCGATAAAGTATTTGATTACGAGCGCAGATTGCAGCGTGGCGACATTACTTTTAACGGCGAATTTGACCGCGTTTATTTAAACACCACATCCGATTGCAGCATTGAAGATACGGGCCTAAACCGCAGAATTCGTATCGGCACATCGCGCAGCCAATCGACCATTGTGTGGACACCGTGGGCCGATAAAGCCGAGCAAATGGCTGATATGGGCACGCAAGATGAATGGCGCACCACAATATGCGTAGAAACAGGCAACGCGCTAGATAACGCGGTAGTGATTTCGCCCAATAAAACGCACACCATGGCGGTGGAATATAGCGTAGAAGAATTGTAAGTAGAATTGTAAGTAAAAATCTACTTAGCACGCTAATCACGCTTCATCTTTAAAATAATGCTCTGCAAGCCAATAACTATGCGGCTTCCAGAGCATTGTTCTTTTCGCGAGATAAAATAGAGTAAACTAAACCCATGCAAAATCATCTTAAAACCGAAACTAGCCCATACTTGCTGCAACATGCCGAAAATCCTGTGCAATGGTACCCGTGGGGCGAACAAGCACTTGCTTTAGCTAAACAGCTTGATAAACCCATTTTGCTTTCTATCGGCTATTCGGCTTGTCATTGGTGTCACGTCATGGCGCATGAATCGTTTGAAGATGCCGATGTGGCCGCGATTATGAACGCGCACTTTATTAATATTAAAGTAGACCGTGAAGAACGGCCTGATATTGATCAAATATACCAGACGGCGCACAGTATGCTTAGCCAAAAAAGTGGTGGTTGGCCACTCACTGTTTTCTTAACGCCCAATCAAGAGCCATATTTTACAGGGACGTATTTCCCAAAGTCTGCACGTTACCAGCTACCTGGTTTTGCCGATTTAATTGCACGCGTGGCGGCTTTTTATTATGAACGTAAAGATGATTTAGCAGTGCAAAATGGTCAATTGAATGATGCGCTAAAGCGCACAATTCCTGCGCCAAGCAATACATTAAGCGTGAATGAATCGACCTTAAAGTTAGCATTCACTTCGCTTGAAAGCACCTTCGATTATGAACATGGCGGTTTTGGTAGTGCGCCAAAATTTCCGAATCCTGCCGATATTACCTTGCTATTACACCAAGCTAAAGCTGGAAACAAGCAGGCAGAAGCGATGGCTTTGCAAATGTTAAGCGCCATGGCAAACGGCGGTATTTATGATCAACTTGGCGGTGGCTTTTGTCGCTATTCGGTCGATGAACGTTGGAATATTCCGCACTTTGAAAAAATGTTGTACGACAATGGCCAGCTATTATTTTTGTATTGCGATGGCTGGCAAATGAGTAAAGATGGGCGTTATCAACAAATAGTCGAAGAAACTGTTGCTTGGCTAATTCGCGAAATGCGTGACAAAAATGGCGCATTTTATTCTTCGTTAGATGCCGATTCAATGGATGCGCATGGCCATTCTGAAGAGGGCGCGTTTTATGTGTGGCAGCCCGATGAGGTGAAAGCGCTGCTAACGCCTGAGGAGTTTATTGTCGCTAGTCGCTGCTTTGGTTTTGACCGTGCAGCTAATTTTGAGGGTGTGGCATGGCATCCTTATTTGGTGCTTCCTCCAGAGTATGACGAAGTTATTACTTTGACGAACGCGCAAACTAAATTATTTGAAGCACGTGAAAAACGGCCGCGCCCAGGCCGCGACGATAAAATACTCACTAGCTGGAATGCACTTGCAATCAAAGGTTTGGCGCGGGCAGGCCGCGTGTTTAATCGGCCAGACTGGGTGAGTTTAGCGCAAAATGCAGTCGATTTTATTCGAGCCAATCTTTGGCAAAATGATCAATTGCTAGCAACTTGCAAAGATGATGGTAAAGGTAATTACCATGCGCATTTAAAGGCGTATTTGGACGATTACGCGTTTTTACTCGATGCACTTATAGAGTTAATGCAGGCTGATTATCGATCACAAGACATTGAATTTGCAGAAGATTTAGCCGAAGCTTTACTTGAAAATTTTGAATCTGAGGATGGTGGCTTTTACTTTACTAGCCACAGCCACGAAACCCTGATTCATCGCCCCAAACAAGGCTACGATAACGCCACGCCCAATGGCAATGGTATTGCAGCGGCTGCGATACAAAAACTGGGGCATATTTTGGGCGAACCGCGCTATTTGCAAGCTACTGAGCGCACATTAAAAGCGTTTGACAGCAGTATGGCAAATAATCCTGCCGCCTGCGCCAGTTTGTGCCATGCTTTAGAAGAATTTTTAACACCGCCAACCATGGTGATTGTTCGCGGCGAAGCCAATAAAATGGCAGCTTGGCGCGAGGTGCTGAATCAAACGTATAATCCGCATCATTTATTCTTTTATTTAGATGAAACAAAACTAGATTTACCGTCAACACTGCAAAGAAATTTAACAGTTGATGTCAACGCATGGGTGTGCAAAGGCGTTGTTTGCTCATCAAGCGTGAATGATTTGCGCGAAATTGTAAAAACCCTATAGGGCTATTGTGCATTTTGTAATTATAGGTATGATGCCAATTGCAAAAAGTTGCATGTTCTTTAAAGAATTCTTTTCATTTAAGCATTCTTTTTATTAAAATAATTCAAGGAGACAACATGAAAGTTTTATTATCAATGATCGCCGCTTCAGCTGTTTTAATGGCTGGTAACGCTTATGCTGCGGATGCCAAACCATTGGCACAAAAAAGTGGTTGTTTAGCTTGCCACGCAATTGATGGACAAAAGATTTTAGGCCCAAACTACAAAGATATTGCCGCTAAATACAAAGGTGACAAAGGTGCTGAAGCTAAAATGATTGCCAAAGTTAAAGCAGGTGGTAGTGGTGTTTGGGGCCCTATGCCAATGCCAGCTAATAGCCCACAAGTAAAAGATGATGATATTAAATCAATCGTTCAGTGGATTTTAGCCATGTAATATTGGCCTTTATTCATATAAAGATCAATTTAAAAAGCCAGCTTTAAGCTGGCTTTTTTATTGGCTAGTATGGATAGAAAGCTGTTACTTATTTAGTTTGCTGTGTTTAAACGAATAAATAAAATAAAACACAACGCCGACCATAATCCATATTAAAAATCGATGCCATGTTGATGCTGGTAAAAAAGTCATTAACGCACCACAAGAAAGTATGCCCAGTACTGGAATAAGCGGATTCCACGGATTTTTGAATGGACGTGGCAAATTAGGTTGGCGAATGCGGAGCACAATCACGCCTACGCATACCATCACAAAGCTCGCCAGCGTGCCAATATTCACCGTTTCTGCTAATTCGCCCAGTGGAATAAAGCCAGCGACCAATGAAACGACTGCACCGCACATTAAAATAATGCGGGTTGGTGATTGACGATCAGGATTAATTTTAGAAAATACAGGTGAAATTAAGCCGTCACTACTCATGGCAAATAAAATACGTGTCAGGCCGTATAACAGCACTAATAGTACCGTAATTAAACCTGCCAAGACGCCCGTAGCCACTAAGGTAGATGCCCAAGTATAGCCAAGTTTGGTGAGCGCATATGCGACTGGTGAGGCGGTGTTCAGTTCAGTATAAGGCACAATACCTGTCAGCAAGCCTGACACGATAATATAAACGACGGTGCAAAATGCGAGCGAGGCGAGTAAACCAATGGGCAAATCGCGTTGCGGGTTTTTACATTCTTCTGCGGCGGTATAAACTGCATCAAAGCCATAGTAGGCAAAAAACACCAGCGACGCGCCAGCCAGCACACCAATATTTTTGCCGTTATCCAGCGTGCTAAACCAACCAAACGGCATAAACGGCTGCCAGTTTGCGGTATTTAAATGGCCGATTGCCAGCGTAATAAAAATGGCGATGGTCGATAACTTAATGACGACAATGATATTGTTGACGCGCGCACTTTCTTTTACGCCTAGAATTAACAACGCTGTCAATATCCAAATAATCGCAAACGCAGGCAAGTTGATACTGCCGCCCATCATGGGCGCTTTGGTGAGCGCATCGGGCAAGTGCATATTAAAGTTTGCAAGCGTGGTGACAAAATAGCCCGCCCAACCATTGGCCACAGCGGCTGCGCCCACGCCGTATTCCAGCAGCAAAATCCAGCCCATTACCCAAGCCATAAATTCGCCAAATGCCACGTAGCTATAACCATAGGCGCTGCCAGAGCCGCCAACTGAGGCAGCCAGCTCGGCGTAAGAAAGTGCCGCGAAACCCGAGGCAATACCCGCAAAAATAAAAGAAAGCACAACCGCAGGCCCCGACTGTGTAGCTGCTGCAAGGCCAGTGAGCACGAATATGCCTGTGCCAATGGCGCAGCCAATACCGAGTAGGGCTAAATCGAAGGCGGTAAGGCATTTTTTGAGGCCGCTAGTACCATGCGGAACGACAGATTTGGTGCGTAATAGTTGTTGTAACATCTTGTTTTCTCCCTTATGTTTAGTTAGTTTACAACAATTTGCAACATTTTAATTTGCTTTAAACCCAATCTTTATCAATTAAAAAATCGGTATAAAGTTTAGCCTCTGCGCTGACATTTTCGGGTTTCCAATCATAGCGCCATTTTACAATCGGCGGCATCGACATCAGGATGGATTCGGTACGGCCGTTTGATTGCAGGCCAAATAAAGTACCGCGATCAAACACTAAGTTAAACTCCACATAACGACCACGACGATAGGCTTGAAAATCGCGTTCTTGCTCGCTGTATTGTGTGTCCTTGCGCCGCTGCAAAATAGGCAAATAAGCTTGTAAAAAACTATCGCCCACGGCGCGTTGCAACGCAAAGCTTTGCTCAAAACCCAGTTCGTTAAAGTCGTCAAAGAAAATACCACCAATGCCGCGCGGCTCTTTGCGGTGTTTTAAATAAAAATACTCGTCGCAATGTTTTTTAAATGTTGGGTAATAGCTAAGATTAAAAGCATCTAGCGCCGTTTTATTGGTGCGGTGAAAGTGCTCGCAATCCTCAACAAAGCCGTAATAGGGCGTGAGATCCATGCCACCACCAAACCACCAAATATCCTCATCCGTTTCTGTGGTTGCTTTTGCCACAAAAAAGCGAATATTCATGTGCACGGTTGGCACATAAGGGTTGCGCGGATGCAGCACTAGCGAAACGCCCATTGCCTCCAAAGCGCGGCCTGCCGCCTCGGGATGCGCGATGGTAGCCGCAGGGGGTAGCTTGTTGCCTAACACGTGCGAGAAGCCCACGCCTGCGCGCTCAAACACATTGCCGCCTTCTAGCATGCAACTATTGCCACCACCGCCTTCAGGTCGTTGCCAACTATCATGCAAGAAAGTTTTGCCATCAACTAGCTCTAGCGCCTCGATAATACGGCTTTGTAAGCCATATAGGTACTTTAAAACAGCTGATGGATCAATGGCTTGCGTCATACGCATTAACCTTTAACAGCGCGATAGCCAATATCGGTGCGGTATTGCGCGCCATCAAACTTAATTTCATCTGCTATTTTGTATGCTTGTTGCTGCGCAAATTTCACGGTTTCACCCAGCGCGGTTACGCATAACACGCGGCCTCCGCTAGTGAGAACTTTTCCATCTTTTAAAGTAGTCCCTGCATGAAAAACTTGCGCGTCGATTAGCTCTTTTGGCAGGCCAGTAATTTCATCATTTAATCTTGGCGTATCAGGATAATTGTATGACGCCATTACCACGCCCAATGCGGTACGTCTGTCCCATTCGGCCTCGGCCAAATCAAGCGTGCCGTTCACCGCATGCTCTGCCAATGCGACAAAATCACTCTTAAGTCGCATCATAATCGGCTGCGTTTCGGGGTCGCCCATGCGGCAATTAAACTCTAATGTTTTTAAGTCCCCATTAGGTGAAATCATCAAGCCCGCATATAAAAAACCAGTATACGGAATGCCATCTTTTGCCATGCCCTCAACAGTGGGACGGATAATTTCGCGCATCACTTTGGCATGAATTTCTGGCGTCACTACAGGCGCAGGAGAATACGCACCCATTCCGCCAGTATTCGGCCCTTGGTCGCCATCTAGTAGGCGTTTATGGTCTTGGCTAGTGGCAAGGGCTAGAATGTTTTTGCCGTCCACCATCACAATAAAACTGGCTTCTTCGCCTGTTAAAAATTCCTCAATCACGACTCTAGACCCTGCTGAGCCCAGCTTATTATCAGATAACATGGCATTAATCGCTGCATGCGCTTCTGCTTCATCTACGGCAACTAAAACGCCTTTGCCCGCCGCCAAACCGTCGGCTTTAATCACAATTGGTGCGCCTTGTTGGATCACATAATCATGGGCTTTTTCGGCATCGGTAAAGGTCGCATAAGCCGCCGTTGGAATGTTATGCCTCAGCATAAACGTCTTGGCGAAATCTTTGCTGGATTCTAACTGCGCCGCTGCTTTGGTGGGGCCAAAAATTTTGAGACCATTGGCGCGGAAGACATCGACTACACCCTGTGATAAAGGTGCCTCAGGGCCAACGATGGTGAGATGAATCTGTTCTTTTTGCGCAAACTCGAGCAAATCTTTTACGTTACTAATTGGCACGTTCATCATGTCTGGGTTCGTTGCTGTGCCGGCATTGCCAGGTGCCACGTAGACGCGGCTTACTTCTTTATTCTGCGCGATTTTCCAAGCTAAAGCATGTTCACGACCGCCACTACCAATAACTAGTATTTTCATTTTTCAGTTCTTTTGCTTGGTTTTAATATCTGCGGTAAATCCAATCGGATTTTTGTCTTTTTTTGGTGATTCCATCAAGCTACGAATTGCATCAAACACCACTTTAAATTGGTCATCATAATGGTCTTCTAGCGAATCTAATCGATGTGTTAAGTCTTTGTGTTCAGATACTAGTTGGCGCAGTTTGACAAAA
>JANOWA010000096.1:0-1763 GCA_031417675.1 Methylotenera sp. | reverse complement strand
CCAGACCTTAAAAAAGTAGTTGCTAAAACGTGGGAGGGTGGTGTACGTGGTAAGTTAGATAAAAACGTTAGCTGGAACGCTGGCGTCTACACAACTCAAAATAATGATGATATTCAATTTATTGCCACTAATGCGGCTGGCACGTTTGGCTTCTTTCAAAACGTGGGTAAAACCAATCGTCAAGGCCTAGAGCTTGGCTTAAATGGTAAGTTTGATGCACTAACACTAGCGGCCAATTATGGCTTTGTAGATGCGACTTATGAGTCTGATTTTACGGTTGGCTCAGCCGCTAATAGCAGTAAAAATGCATTAGACCAAATTCAAGTCAGCAAAGGTAATCGCATACCTGGCATTGCACGGCAAACAATTAAACTGCGGGCGGCTTATGATGTAACACCTGCTTGGAACTTAGGCACGAATATTGTAATGGCTTCTGGCCAATTTGCACGTGGCGATGAAAACAATCAAGATGTAAACGGCAAAGTGCCAGGCTACGCGGTTGTTAATTTAGATACGCATTACAGTATTAATAATCACTGGAAGCTATTCGGCAAAGTGAATAATGTATTTGATCATGACTATGCAACCTTTGGTGTGTTGGGTAACAATATTTTTACGGGTAATGACGAGCAGTTTCGCTCGCCTGCCGCACCACGCGCTGCTTGGGTGGGTGTGACTTATGAATTTGGTACTAAAAAGTCTGCCGCTGCTGTTGATGCAGATTAAGTCTTTTTAGCAGTCAATTCTCAACTTCAAAATAGCACGGGGCAAATGCCCCGTGTTATCATTTCGGCTTGAGTAATTTCCGAGCAATTTCGATGAGCGTTTTTCTATGAAACTGGGCACCCCTCTTTCGCCATCCGCAACCAAAGTCATGCTGCTGGGTAGCGGAGAGTTGGGCAAAGAAGTCATCATCGCGCTGCAACGGTTTGGGGTAGAAGTCATCGCGGTTGACCGTTATGAAAATGCGCCAGGCCAGCAAGTGGCACATCGCGCTTACACTATCGATATGACCGATGCAGCTGCACTGAAAGCTTTAATTCACCAAGAAAAGCCGCATTTAATTGTGCCAGAAATTGAGGCGCTCAATACTGATGCGCTGGCCGAAATTGAGGCAGAAGGTTTTACTGTCATCCCCACCGTGAAAGCGGTGCAGCTTACGATGAATCGCGAAGGTATTCGCCGACTGGCTGCAGAAGAACTCAATTTAGCTGTTTCGCCTTATGCATTCGCAAGAAGCGCGGCAGAGCTGCAAGCCAGCATCGACGGGGCTTCAGGAAATAATCCCATTGGCTATCCATGCTTTATTAAACCCACCATGTCGTCTAGCGGCAAAGGCCAATCGCGCGTCACCGAGCAAAACCAAGTACAAGCCGCATGGGATTACGCCGCAACAGGTGGGCGTGTGAATCAAGGCGTGGTGATTGTAGAAGGCCAAATTGATTTTGATTACGAAATTACCTTACTCACCGTTCGTGCCAAAAATGCGGCGGGAGAGACGCAAACCTATTTTTGCGAGCCGATTGGTCACGTACAAAAAAATGGTGATTACGTAGAAAGCTGGCAGCCACAAGCCATGACACCCAACGCCTTAAAAAATGCGCAACATCTCGCTAAAACCATTACTGATTCGCTTGGTGGTTTAGGTTTATTTGGTGTGGAATTATTCGTAAAGGGCGACCAAGTGTGGTTTAGCGAGGTTAGCCCGCGTCCGCACGACACTGGCATGGTCACAATGTGCTCGCAGCGTTTGAGCGAGTTTG
>JANOWA010000095.1:0-4467 GCA_031417675.1 Methylotenera sp. | reverse complement strand
ATCGCCCGTATCAATTTTAGAGACAAAATTCTCGTAGCCCGCAAAAATAATAATCAGTAGTAAATTGGCCACCAATGTAATGTCAACAAGGGTAAGAATCCCCAGTAAGGCAGTGCCGCCATCGCCATTAAATACCACGGGCAATAATGCAACAAATGCTTTAGCAAATTTTACTAGCAATAAGCCAACTGAAGCAATTAAGCCAATGTAAAAAGGCACTAATAACCAGCGGCTATTAAACATAAAATGTTCTAAAAGGTGTTCGATTTTTTTGGCGTTGGGCATAATTTAATTGCTTAAAATTTAAGTTTCAGCCAGCCAACCTAGGTGCATGCAAGTTGACGGGCTTAGATGTTTATCACTATCGGCCATATAAATAGTACAGCCGATAGTGATGTGGCTTGTTACTATTTGCTAGCCGCTATTTTCTCTGGCATGGCCGATGAATGGTGATGCTCGATCATCCATTGGTTATTTTCAAACTCGTATTGAAAGGTATAGCGCGCTTGTACTTCTTTAGTGTGCGTTCCATCTTTTAATTTAAAGGTGTAAACCCCCATATCGCTAGCCGTGTTGCAGCCTAATTTAATGGTGCGGCTATTAATAGTGCCTTGTGGATGCTTTTGCAGAAAACTGACAAAATAATCCTTAATTTCGGCGTGGTTGGTGCGCGGCTTGTTGGATACAGTAGGCAATAAAACAGCATCGTCAGAATAGCGCGCTGTGACAGTATCTGAGTTGCCAGTGGCTAATGCTGCATTCCATTTGTCGAATAAACCTTTTACTTCGTCTGGGGTAATTGTGGCGCATTGCATGGTTTGCGGCACCGTTTGCGTTGCTGTGACATTGTTATCAGCCAAGGCGATTGTGGAGCTTAAAATTGCTGCCAACGTTAGTATTGTTAATGTTGTTGTTTTCATTGCTAATTTCCTTAAATTAATCGAGCTATAAAAAAAGCGTTTCGGTTAGCTCGTGCCGAAAGCTGTAAAAGTGATGGTTATGTAAGCCACTGATTACGTTAGACTTGTGTTAAAACTAAGTTTGCATGGACATGGTAACGCAATCGTTCTAAGCGACGATTAAGCGTACGCATGGCGCGATCGCAAGCGCGGTCAATGGCAAAGTAAAGATCCGCTTGTGTGTCTTCAATCACAATATTGCACTGCCCAGCTAGTGCCAGCTCCACTTGGCAACGTTTGTCAACTCCGCCACGCGGGCCGTTGATGTCAGCTAGCCGTATGCGTGCGCGCATCACAACATGGTCATCTCTGGCTACTGCAAATTTCAGTCGTTTTTCTGTGTATTTGCGTAAAGCATCAGTTAGTACAAAGCCTCTTGCTTGAATATTTAGTTGCATTTTGTAATCCCTGTAAATTTATCAATAACATTTAATTTGCAGCTGGCAGCACATCGGTAATCGGTTTATCAGCTGCGGCAGCATCTTTAATGGCTTTCTGCGTCGCCTTTTTATTGTGTTTAATCATCTCGCCTTTGTGCGACTGCACAGAATGTTTTTTGTGCTTTGCCGTTGCTGCGGGGCGCGCTTCAACTTTAGGCTTTGCTGCTTCTGAATCTTCAATTCCTTTATCAGTCGCTGCC
Organism: Methylotenera sp.; assembly: GCA_031417675.1. Lineage (GTDB taxonomy): Bacteria > Pseudomonadota > Gammaproteobacteria > Burkholderiales > Methylophilaceae > Methylotenera_A. The sequence goes on along the minus strand of JANOWA010000095.1, from coordinate 2,868 downwards.
TCTTGCGCTTTAATGATTTCAGCTTTTGGTGGCACTTCTGCATTTTTAGTTTGCTCAGCGGTGGCCGCGGGGCGAGTTTCCAATTGCGGTTTAGCGTTTTTTGCAGCCTCAATCGACTCTTGCGCTTCTGCTTGCTGCGCTTCAATCATGTCTTTTTTTGGTGTTTCTTTAAGCGTTTCACCATAAGCCGTCAACGAGCTAGCTAAAAAAACAGCAATCAATGCATATACGGTAATTTTCATTTTAATCTCCTATCAATTTACTTAATTAGTTTGGCTATAAAGCTTGTTTATGCCCATTGTTTTTGGTGCCGAAATAGGCCTCTTCGCATTAGGTTTTTTGCTCAATACCTGTCTTAAACGCTCTGGCGTCGGCAAAATGCCGAGCTTGATGGCAAATTGCAGCCGACGACCAGAGTAGCGAAGCAAAACATCATCAAATGTGGGCAAGTTGGTCATTTCAATTTTCATCATGTACTCCTAGTGGGTTTAAACTGTTCCAAAAAGAGTGTTTTGAAACATGTGCAAACTTTACGCTGAAAAAACACTTCCAACAAACAGATAAATATTGAATAATACATCGTATTTTTAGATGTTTATTTGTGTGGAGAAACAAGATGACCAACTTAAACTTTAAGCACTTACGTTATTTTTGGATGGTAGCAAAAACGGGCAGTATTGCGCGAGCGAGCGAGCAACTGTATCTTTCGCCCCAATCGATTAGTGGGCAATTGGGCGAGTTGGAAAATAGTCTTGGTGTACAGTTATTAAAAAAAGTAGGGCGCGGTTTAGCGCTAACCGACATGGGCAGAAAGATTTTTAGCTATGCCGACGAAATTTTTGCGCTGGGTAACGAGCTGTTAGAAGTCACACAAAACCAATCGCACAAAAAAAGCATTCCATTTCGAGTAGGCATCACTGATTCTGTCGCAAAATCAGTCGCTTATAAGGCATTAGAGCCTGTATTGCAGATTGATGAGCCACCTCGTTTGATCTGTCATGAAGGAAAGTTGGCTGCGTTATTATCAGAGCTATCAGTCAATCAGCTTGACCTGGTGATTGCCGATCGCCCCATGCCAACCAACATTAATGTGCGCGCCCACAATCATTTATTGGGTGAAAGCAAACTCGCTATTTTCGCCAGTCAATTGCTCATCAACCAAACTGCTAAGCCTTTTCCAGCCATGTTGCATAACGCACCATTTTTAATGCCAGGCGAGGATTTTACTTTTCAAACAAAACTCATTACTTGGTTTGAATCACAAAAAGTGTACCCCAACATTGTGGGCGAGTTTGATGATGGCGCTTTACTCAAGTCATTTGGGCAAGCGGGGGCTGGGTTTTTTGCTGCGCCAGTAGCCATTGCCAATTATATTTGTCAGCAATATCATGTGGAGCAAGTTGGCCATATCGATTCAATCAGCGATCAACTTTACGCCATTACGACCGAGCGCCGCTTAACGCACCCCGCAGTGATGGCCATTGTAAAAGCAACGGCAGAGATTTTTTAAGTTATTTTTGCATATTGACGATATCCGCACTGGCGCTACCTTGTTGCAGCGTAATATTCACGCGCTCACCCAGTTGCAGTTGCAAGCTGCTATTAATAAGCTCACCTTTATGATTGGCCACTAGTGCGTAGCCGCGCGCTAACACATTGTGTGGATTTAGCTGCGCCAAGCTGTTTTTTAGGTTTAAAATATGTTGGCGATTTAATGTAAATCTGTTCTGCAAGCTAATATCCATGCGGTGTTGCAGTTGCGTTAGTTGCGTGGATTTATTTTGTAATTGTAGTACGGGCGAAATCAATCGGCGTGCTAAAAAATCCAGCTTTTGGCTTTCTTGGTTTAGCGTAAATGTGATTTGCTTGTTCAGCTGGTTTTGCAAATTGTCAAACTGTTTTTTTTGCGTCATCACATCCATACAAGCCAGCTCGGCTGCGGCTGTGGGCGTTGCTGCGCGCACATCAGCGACAAAATCGCAGATGGTAAAATCGGTCTCGTGGCCGACGCCGCTGATGGTGGGAATGGCACATTCGTCAATCGCGCGTGCGACAATTTCCTCGTTAAATTGCCATAAATCTTCCATGCTACCGCCACCGCGACAGATAATCAGCGTATCGCATTCGGCACGTTTGTTTGCGGCATGAATCGCCTTGGCAATCAGCGCTGCCGCGCCTTTTCCTTGCACTGGTGTTGGGTAAATAATCACCTTAATTGCTGGGTTGCGGCGTTTTAAAGTTGTCAGCACATCGCGCAAAGCGGCGGCATCGGGCGAGGTGACAATGCCAATCGTTTTTGGATGTTTTGGAATGGTTTTTTTAAAAGCCGCATCAAATAAACCCTCATGTTCCAGCTTGATTTTTAGTTGTTCAAATGCCTCAAACAGCGCGCCTAAACCCGCTTTTTGCACAAATTCCACAGTGAGTTGAAAGTCTCCCCGCGCCTCGTAAAGCGTCACCGTGCAACGCGCTTCAATCTTATCGCCCTCGCGCGGCACAAAATCCACATACGCGTTGCGGCCTTTAAACATCACGCATTTCACCTGCGCGGTGCTGTCTTTTAGCGAAAAATACCAATGGCCACTAGCGGCGCGGGTAAAGTTGGACACCTCGCCCGATACCCAAAATAGCGGAAAAGTATGCTCTAACACCTCGCGCGCAAGACGGTTTAATTCCGAGACGCTAAGGATTTTTTGTGATGCGCCTAGATTTTTTTCTGATGAAGTAGTGTCATAATCTGTCATAGGCATAATTATCCATTACAATTTGAATAATTGCATGAAAAACCGCTCTCGTCCGTCATTCTGGCGCAGGCCAGAATCTAGGCGAGGTGAAATTTAATGCAGTGACCAATTGTAACAAAGCTAA
>JANOWA010000094.1:0-2880 GCA_031417675.1 Methylotenera sp. | reverse complement strand
CAGCGCACGGGCACAGCCGCTAACCAGTAAAAGATAGACTAAAATTGCTGTCTAAAGAATAGTTGCTTCAAAATTTCACGAGCAACAGAGGGTCAGGGCGATGAATCTAAAACTTTATTAGTTGTGTAAAAGCTTTAAGTTGTGCGCATTATAGTCATAAAATCTAATAAGTCAACGATTTATTGGTGTGATGTGCTATGAATAAGCGTGAATAAGTGACTAAGTGTGTTAAAATCGCGCCCTTTCAAACACACGGCAGTTCACATGTCTACAACCCCAAATTCTCGTAATCTGCGCAACGTCGCAATTATTGCCCACGTTGACCACGGTAAAACCACCATGGTTGATAAATTGTTACAACAAGCTGGTACGTTTGCTTCGCATCACGCTGTGGTAGAGCGCGTGATGGATAGCAACGATCTTGAACGCGAACGTGGCATTACCATTTTGGCTAAAAATACCGCCGTGGTTTACGAAGGTACGCACATTAATATTGTGGATACACCAGGTCACGCCGACTTTGGCGGCGAAGTAGAGCGCGTATTAGGTATGGTAGATGGCGTTGTTTTGCTAGTTGATGCGGTCGAAGGCCCAATGCCTCAAACCCGCTTTGTGACTAAAAAAGCCTTAGCCTTAGGCCTAAAACCAATTGTGGTAATTAACAAAGTAGACCGTCCAGGTGCGCGTTGCGATTGGGTGATTAATCACACCTTTGACTTGTTTGCCAATTTAGGCGCAACCGATGAGCAGTTAGATTTCCCAGTCGTTTACGCATCGGCCATTAATGGTTAAGCCATGCTAGAAATTAAAACGCCATAAGAAAACATGCGCGCGCTGTTTGAAACCATTTTAAGCCACGTAAAACCGCCTGTGGGCGACCCAGACTCGCCGTTGCAATTGCAAATTTCTGCGCTAGATTATTCTACTTACACAGGCCGCCTAGGTGTTGGCCGTGTGCGTAACGGCAAAGTTAAACCAGGCCAAAACGTGACGGTGATGAACGAAGATAAACAAATTGCCACTGGCAAAATTAACCAAGTGCTCGGTTTTGTGGGCCTAGAGCGCGTGCCAGTAGAAGAAGCGCTGGCTGGCGACATTGTGATTATTTCTGGCCTTGATGATATTGGTATTGGCTTTACTATTTGCGACCGCGAAAAACCAATGGGCTTACCGCATTTAGGCGTAGATGAGCCAACGCTAACCATGGACTTTATGGTGAATACATCACCGTTGGCAGGTACAGAAGGTAAGTTTGTCACCAGCCGCCAAATTCGTGATCGCCTAACCAAAGAGTTGTTAGTTAACGTGGCCTTACGCGTCGATGAAACCGAAGATGCGGATATATTCCGCGTTTCTGGTCGTGGCGAGTTGCACTTGACCATACTTTTAGAAACCATGCGCCGCGAAGGCTTTGAGATGGCAGTAGGTAAACCAAAAGTGGTGTACCGTGAAATTAATGGCGAAAAATGTGAGCCGTACGAAATTTTAACCGTCGATTTGGAAGATGAACACCAAGGCGCAGCGATGGAAGAACTTGGTCGCCGCCGTGGTGAAATGCAAAATATGGAATCTGACGGCAACGGCCGCACGCGTTTGGAATACAAAATTCCAGCGCGCGGTTTAATTGGTTTTCAAGGCGAATTTTTAACCATGACGCGCGGCACAGGCTTAATGGCGCATATTTTTGATGAATACGCACCAGTAAAAGCCGACATGCCAGGCCGTCGCAACGGCGTGCTAATTTCTGCCGAGCACGGCGAAGCGGTTGCCTACGCGCTATGGAAATTGCAAGACCGCGGTAAAATGTTTGCTGTACCAGGTGATAAATTATACGAAGGTATGGTGATTGGTATTCACAGCCGCGATAACGATTTGATTGTGAACCCGATTAAAGGTAAGCAATTAACCAACGTGCGTTCATCTGGCACCGATGAAGCGGTGCGCTTAATTACGCCAATCGCATTAACGTTAGAAAGTGCAGTAGAGTTTATTGATGATGATGAGTTGGTCGAAATTACCCCAAAAACTATTCGTATTCGCAAACGTTATTTATTAGAGCATGAGCGTAAACGTTCGATTAAAGCTTAGTCTTTACTTGCTTGAATTTTAAGCCAGAAAAAAGCCAGCACAAGCTGGCTTTTTTTGTTTCCTAATTATGCATTTGTTAGGGCGTTTTAGCGAAGCGTAGTAAGCCGAACAAAAACATTTATGCTGTGTTTGATGTTAAGAGTTGTCATAATCAACTGACTTCTCGGCTTGGGCTCGAATTAGGGAAGCACCGTTTAATTAATGTGTGCCACTTTTGAAACCGCATATTTAATATTACATAGGTGCATAGAAGCGTTTTCATAAGCAAGATACGTTGCTAAACAGCTAGAAAAATTGGATTACTAAACTAAAAATATGTTTTAAAACGTACTAAACGATGCTCTGAGAGGCAGTATTCTTGCGAGCTACAGTGTCTTTGGTTTACTACCTCTATACTACCTATATTCTAGCGCCAATCGGTTTCACCAAAGCCATCATGACCCAAAAATGTATAATATATCCCTAATGTACCCGTTGACTGTTTTGTATCCCCAAGCTCAGGAAAAGTAGCATCACGTTGATTCCACTGATATTTTACCGAAATAGCGTGCTTTTCATAAACGCGATAGGTAAAGGCAATATCCGCTCGAACGATGTTGTCGTGCCCACCGACATGTGAATTATCCACATCACTTACAAAATATTCGCGCACAGTAATATCAATAGAAGCTTTTTTGCCATAAATAACGCGTAAAGCAGCTAAGCCTTGCGGGGCCACACCATAATGATAATCCAACTCAGTTTTTCCATTATTGGTGCCAACCGCGGCATAACCTAAACCGCCCATAAGCG
>JANOWA010000093.1:0-3024 GCA_031417675.1 Methylotenera sp. | reverse complement strand
TTTTATGTGTATATTCCTGAGCAAAATCAAGATTTATTGCCCGTATTTGATACGGGAATATCAGATTTAAACTTAAGCTCATTATTTACCGAAAATCAATTTACAGGTAACGATCGCATCAATAACGCCAACCAGCTCAGTTTAGCCGTGACCAGCCGTATGATTGACAGTGACACGGGTACCGAGCGCCTAACCGCCACGATTGGTCAGCGCTATTATTTTGACGACCAAACGGTCACACTGCCAGGCGGCGTAACATCGAGCGGTACCCGCTCTGATATTATTGGTGCAGTTACTGCAAGGCTATCAAACAAATGGAATTTAGATGCATTTTCGCAATACAATACTGATGGCAACGGCTTTGTGCGCGGTAATATACTCGCGCGTTACAACCCAGAGCCAGGCAAATTGCTGAATATTGGCTATCGCTACACGCAAGCCTTTTTAGAGCAATTAGATGTTTCTGGCCAATGGCCGCTAAGCCGCGGCTGGTATGGCGTAGGGCGATACAACTACTCGGTGCGCGAAAGCAAACCCATTGAAGCGGTTGCTGGCTTAGAATATGATGCAGGTTGTTGGCAAGCGCGCGCCGTGATTCAACGCGTAGAAACCGCAACGGCTCAAGCTAACTATGGTTTATTCTTTCAGCTAGAGCTGGGCGGCTTGGCTTCGATTGGCGCAAATCCACTTAATTTATTACGCCGCGATATTCCTGGTTATTTAAGTTCTTCTGAAATTCCTAACATTTATAGGCAACAAAACTACAACCAATGAAATTATTAAAAACCACCATTACGCTACTTAAACTATTGATTTTAAGCAGCTTTATTTATACTCATATAGCCACTTCGGCCGAAGTTGTTAAGATGGATCGCATAATTGCGGTGGTCGATCAAAACGTGATTACCGAGCAAGAGCTGGCGGATCGCATTAAAACTGTGAGCGCTCAGCTAGAAAAAAATGGCACTGAGCTGCCGCCGCAAAATATACTAGAAAAACAAATTTTAGAGCGTTTAATTGTGGATAGTTTGCAATTACAAATGGCTGCCCAAACGGGTTTAAAGGTGGATGACTCGCAGCTAGATAAAACCATTGAGCGTATTGCTGCACAAAATAAACTTAGCCCAGATGAGTTTAAAATTGCGCTAGAAAAAGACGGCATTAGCATACGCAAATTTCGCGAAGATATTCGCAACGAAATCACCATTGCCCGTCTGCGGGAGCGCGAAGTGGATAATCGATTAACCATTTCTGAAGGCGAAGTGGACAACTATTTAACCACGCAAGCCAACAGCGGTGGTAGCCAAGATGAATTTGAAGTGTCGCACATTATGATTCGTACGCCAGAAGATGCCAGCCCAGAAGATTTGCAAAAAGCTAAGATAAAAACGCAAGCTGCACTTAAACAATTGGCCGATGGCACGGCATTTAGCAAGGTTTCTGCGGCGTTTTCTGACGCACCAAATGCAATTGAAGGTGGCGCGATGGGTTGGCGTAAGGGCGATCAAATGCCATCCCTATTTTTAGATATGGTTAAAACACTGCAAGTGGGTGAAGTTTCCAAACCCGTTCGCAGCCCCAACGGCTTTCATATTTTAAAGCTCACCAATAAACGTGGCGGCAGCTCATCTTTAGTGGTTGGTCAAACCCACGCGCGGCATATTTTAATTAAAACCTCTGAAGTCGTGTCTGATAAAGAAGCCAAACGTAAAATGGATGGTTTAAAAGAGCGGCTGGATAACGGTGGAAAATTTGAAGCGCTTGCGCGGCAATATTCAGAAGACGGCAGCGCCAATAGTGGCGGCGATTTAGGCTGGGTAAACCCAGGCGACACGGTGCCACAATTTGAAAAAGCCATGAACGAGCTTAAAATAAACGAAATTAGCGCGCCTGTGCAATCGCCATTTGGCTGGCACGTGATTCAAGTGCTAGAGCGCCGCCAACAAGACATGAGTAAAGAAGCGGCACGTTTAAAAGCGCGCCAAGAAATTCGCGTGCGTAAATCAGAAGAGGCTTACCAAGACTGGGTTCGCGAAATGCGTGATCGCGCGTTTGTTGAATTGCGACTTGAAGATAAGTTTTAGGCTTTAAAGACAAGTTTAATCTTGTTTTAATTGAGATATGTCCAACATGCAAAAATTGCCCCGCATTGCCATTACTAGCGGCGAGCCAGCGGGCATAGGCCCTGATATTTGCGTGATGCTCGCTCAGCATAAAATCAAAGCGGATATCACCATTATTGGCGATGCTAATATGCTGGCTGCACGCGCAAAATTGCTCAAGCTTGGTTTTGATGCAACAAAAGTACACCATACGCCAACAACCACACCCGTTGTTGCTGGCACATTAAACCCCGCCAATAGCCGCTATGTACTTGAAACACTCACCCTCGCAATAGATGGCTGTTTGAATGGCGATTTCGATACAATAGTGACTGCGCCTGTACATAAAGGCGTGATAAACGATGCGGGCATTGCGTTTACTGGCCATACCGAGTTTTTAGCCGAGCATACCAACACCAAAAACGTCGTGATGATGTTAGTTGGCGGCGGCATGAAAGTTGCGCTGGCGACTATACATATAGCGCTAAAAGACGTGCCTGCGGCTATCACTAAAACCAGTTTAGAAACAACCATTCGCATTTTGCATGCCGATTTAATCGCCAAATTTGGCATTAAAAACCCGCGTATTTTGGTGGCAGGGCTTAATCCACATGCAGGCGAAGATGGCTATTTAGGCCGTGAAGAAATTGAAATCATCAACCCTGTTTTAGAAAAATTACGGCATGAAAACATGCACTTAATCGGCGCTTTGCCCGCCGATACTTTGTTTGCTAAACACCATTTAGCCAATGCCGATGCGGTGCTAGCGATGTATCACGACCAAGGCTTGCCGGTGCTTAAACACGCTAGTTTTGGCGGCGGCGTTAACGTCACGCTGGGTTTGCCCATCATCCGCACCTCGGTCGATCACGGCACTGCGCTTGATTTAGCAGGAACTGGCAACGTTAATGTAGGCAGCATA
>JANOWA010000092.1:0-6753 GCA_031417675.1 Methylotenera sp. | reverse complement strand
CATTGTTAATTTGATACGCGACATCAATCACGTAGCTACCGCGGTGAAAAGTGTAAATTTTATCCACATTAATGCCGCTAGCTGCGCCTGAACCTGCCCAAGATAAGCGTACCTCTTGGCTTGCCACGTTTTCTGCCATTGTGTAGCTGGTAGCGGTGCTGCTAAAAACTGATTTATGATTTGGCAAGCCTGCGCCCATTAAGCCTGTTTGCGCCACATATAATAAAGGCGTTTTGGCATCATCCATCAACACATAATTGCCGTCTTTCATCTCCGCCGCGCGGTGTTTTTTTAGCACTAGGTGGCGTAAATCACCGCCGATTGTGTCAATTTCTGCCTCAAATAAATCCGTGGCAACCTTAATTCGCTGACCTTTTTCAAGTTTAAAGCTGCCTTGATTGTTGGCATTATCAGTCGTTGCGCTGCTACTATTATTTGATGCGCTATCCTCGGAAACCTTGCCAGAAGGGGTTTGCGCACCTTGTTGCACTGGCACAATCGGCGCATGTTGCTGCTGCCACGCATCCCACAACATCATGATAGAAAACGAAAAAATAACAAATAAAACTAAACGGCGAGTATCCATAAATTCTTTATAATCAACAAGTTAATATATATTTCATGCTATTTTGGTACGGGATCATGGCCACCAACATGCCAAGGATGGCAACGTGATAATCGTTTTAGCGTTAGCCAAAGCCCTTTAAATGCGCCATGTATTTGTAAGCTTTCAATCGCATAATGTGAGCAACTTGGCGTAAATCGACACTGTTGGCCGAAAAACGGGCTTAATGCTATTTGATAGCCTTTAATCAATACAATTAAAATCTGTTTCATGTTGTTTAGCTAAAAATACTCAGTTAGAAACTAAACCCGTATCTACGTTAGACTTTCTTGTCGTTAGCTTAACTATTAACTGTTCAAGCTCTTGTTTTATTTGCATAAACTCTGCTTTTTCAAACGGTTTTTGTACTTGTATGATCAAGTCGATCGCTGGCAATTGATGCTGGTTTAAACGAAACAGCTCACGCAGCACGCGCTTCATATAGTTGCGCCAAACCGCTAATTTAGCCGTTTTTTTACTTACTATCAGACCCAAGCGCGGTCTATTGTGGGCATTAGGCTTATAGCGCATCACCAAATGTTGACTAGCGACACGTTTGCGCAAATTAAAAACGGATGAAAAATCATCCGTTTTTACCATGATGGCTTGTTTAGGCAAGCTAAACGAGTCCAATTTGTGCGCTATCAAAATACAGTGCGGTAAAACACTAAATTTAAACTAGTTTAAAAGACTTAAGATTTAAAAACTGAGGTTTTAAAGGCCAAAGCTTTTAACACCTTGGCTTTTAAAGACCGAGACGTGTGCGGCCTTTAGCACGGCGCGCCGCAATCACAGCACGGCCACCTTTGGTTTTCATGCGAACTAAAAAGCCGTGTGTACGTGCGCGACGGGTATTTGATGGTTGATAAGTACGTTTCATTCATTTCTCCAGCTATAAAATGCTACAAAGCCCGCTATTAGACCCGATAATGACTGCCCTTGTCAATGAATATTTAGTTTAATAAAACGATCATTGCCTGTGGATAAGTCTGCATAAATCAGCTAGAATAGTACGACGAATAATTAATTATTTAAGCACATTGATTCGTATCAATCCATGCGTTAATACTAATAAAATCATTTACTTAACTAAAAAAGCAAGCGCTTACAGGTAATCGATGGAAAAATTTTGGTCAGCCTGCCTTAGTCGCTTTGAACAAGAGCTATCTGCGCAACAATTTAATACTTGGATTAAGCCCTTGCAAACAGAGTTTGGCGATAACGTACTGCGCATTCTTGCGCCGAATAAGTTCGTGCTGCAGTGGGTGAAAGATCGCTTTTTAAGTAAAATTGAAACCATCGCGAGTGAGTTTTTACCACAAAGCATTTTAATTGAACTCGCGATTGCTGAAAAAGTCATTTCTCAAAAAGCCCGTGTTGAAAAATCAAATGCAATAAAAAAGTTTAATAATCACAACGATGAAAACGCAGCGTTCGCTAATGGCGCAGCGCCCCCGCTAACAAAAAAAATGATTGCTGCGCACCATGTCACTTACGCACGTAGCACGGGTCTAAACCCTAGTTTTAATTTTAATAATTACGTCACCGGCCGCGCCAACCAATTAGCGCGTGCAGCGGCGATACAAGTGGCTGATAACCCAGGCCAGGCCTACAACCCGCTATTTATCTATGGCGGTGTTGGTCTTGGTAAAACACACTTATTGCAAAGCATTGGTAATCATTTAAAACACATTAAACCAGAGGCAAATATTCGCTATTTGCACGCAGAGCGTTACGTGTCTGACGTCGTGAAGGCGTATGAAAACAAAGCCTTTGATGAGTTTAAACGCCAATATCATTCGCTGGATTTATTGCTCATTGACGATATTCAATTTTTTGCCAAAAAAACCCGCACGCAAGAAGAATTTTTTTACGCCTTTAACACGCTTATAGAAGAAAAAAAACAAATCGTCATCACCTGCGACACCTATCCTAAAGAAATTATTGATGTGGATGAGCGCTTAAGAACACGCTTTAGCTGGGGTTTAACGGTGGCGGTAGAGCCGCCAGAGCTCGAAATGCGCGTGGCCATTTTGCTGAAAAAAGCTGAAGAATCAAAAGTGAATTTAACTGAAGATGTGGCGTTTTTTGTGGCTAAACAAATTCGCTCTAGCGTGCGCGAGTTAGAAGGCGCGCTTAACCGCATTGTTGCCATGGCCAAATTCACGGGCCATGTAATCGATATTCATCTTGCGAAAGATGCGCTGCGTGATCTAATCGCGGTGCGTGGCCGCCAAATTACCATTGAAAATATTCAAAAAACCGTGGCCGATTACTATAAAATTAAAGTCGCTGAAATGCACAGTAAAAAACGTTCGCGTAATTTTGCACGGCCGCGGCAAGTCGCCATGAGTTTAGCGCGTGAGCTGACTAATCATAGCTTTCCTGAAATTGGTGAGGCATTTGGTAGTCGTCATCACACAACCGTGATGCATGCGTGCGATGAGATTGAACAATTACGTTTAAATGATCAAGCAATTGCGCGTGATATTGGATTTTTAACGCAAGTGATTCGCGATTAATGATTAACGTGGTTGATGAGTAACGCGATTGTTGATTAGTAAAGTGACTTGTGATTAAAGCCATATAAAGTTGTGGATAAAAAAAGAATAAAGCTGAGTTTTTAATAAAATAATTTTTTGTACACATTTAATCCGCAGTATAAAATACACTTTTAAACAGTTTAAAATGCAAGATAAGTGAATGATTAAATGGCTATAAAGATAGTTATCAACAAAAAATAGCAGCATTATTATTACTATTAGTTTTATATATTAAATAAAATCATTAATTAAAGCGCCCGTTTTTTATCAGTTTTAAATTTGGAAACAATATTATGCAAATCAAAATAAACCGAGAAATACTTTTAAAACCACTGACCAATGTTACCAGCATAGTCGAGCGTCGACATACACTGCCGATACTGTCTAATTTATTATTAGAGGCGAAAAATAATCATATTCAGCTCACGGCGACCGATTTAGAAATGCAAATTTCACTAAGTATTCAGAGCACGTTTTCAGGTGAATTATCCACGACTATTTCTGCAAAAAAATTCTTGGATATTTGTCGTGCTTTGCCAGACGGCGTGGATATTGATATGATTAGTAACGATAGCCGCATGACTGTGAAAGCAGGCAAAAGTCGGTTTAATTTGCAAACTTTACCTGCGGCGGATTACCCGGTGATGACCAAAGCGGCAGGCAGTGGGACCAGTATCAGTATTAGCCAATTAGCGTTTAAAAAACTATTGAAACAAGTTGAATTTGCTATGGCGCAGCAAGATATTCGCTATTATCTTAATGGCTTATTGCTAGAAGTAAATGAGGATAAATTAAATATAGTCGGCACAGACGGCCACCGCTTGAGCTTTACATCAACCAATTTAAATAAAAGTTACGAAAAAACCGATGTGATTATTCCGCGCAAAACAATTATCGAGCTCATTAAATTGTTGGATGATTCAGAAGAGGAAGTCAGCATTGAAATTAACGCAGGGCAAGTGAATTTTAGCTTTGGCGATATTAAACTCATTTCAAAAGTGATTGATGGTAAATTCCCCGATTATCACCGCGTTATTCCAGTTGGTCATCAAAATACCTTTAGTGTCAATCGTGTTGGTGTACTAACCGCCATGCAACGCGCGTCGATATTATCCAACGAAAAATACCGCGGTATTCGCATGGTGTTAAGCAATAACAATTTAAAACTCATTAGCACCAATACCGAGCAAGAAGAAGCCGAAGAAGAGTTGGAAATAGAATACGCGAATGATGGCTTGGATATTGGCTTTAACGTGACCTATTTAATAGACGTGCTCAATAACGTGAGTGATGAAAACATTAATTTTTCTTTTGCAGATGCCAATAGTAGCTGTTTGATTACCGTGCCAAACGACGACAATTATAAATACGTTGTGATGCCAATGCGCATATAAACAATTAATTTAAATACCCTTACTTTACAAAAGAAAACCTCATGGCAAAAGATACGCAACCCGAATACAACTCAGACAGTATTAAAATTTTAGAAGGCTTAGACGCGGTACGTAAGCGCCCTGGCATGTACATAGGCGACACGTCTGATGGATCGGGGCTACACCACATGGTGTTTGAGGTGCTCGATAACGCGATTGACGAGGCGCTGGCAGGGCATTGTGACGAGATTAAGGTCATCATCCATCCAGATAACTCCATTAGCGTCTCAGACAACGGGCGTGGCATTCCTACCGACATTAAAACCGATGATAAACATGATCCACAACGCTCAGCGGCAGAGATTGTGATGACCGAGCTGCATGCAGGCGGCAAGTTCGATCAAAACTCGTACAAAGTATCGGGCGGCTTGCATGGTGTGGGTGTTTCGGTAGTGAATGCGCTATCAGATTGGTTGCGCTTAAAAATTTACCGCAAAGGTGAAGTACACCAGATGGAGTTTCACCGTGGCGTTCCGCAAGCGCCGTTGGTAAAGACTGGTAAAACCGATAAAAAAGGCACCGAAGTACACTTTTTAGCGTCAATAGAGACCTTTATTTTGGTGGAATATCACTTTGAAATTTTAGCCAAACGCATACGTGAGTTATCGTTTTTAAATTACGGTGTAAAGATAGAGTTAATAGACCAGCGCACAGGAAAATCTGAAAACTTTGCCCACGCAGGCGGCATTAAAGGCTTTGTGGAGTACATCAACCGTAGCAAAACCGTGTTGCATCCAAAAACTTTTTACGCCATCGGCGAAAAAGACGGCATGACCATTGAAGTCGCTATGCAATGGAATGACAGCTACACAGAAACCGTGCAATGCTTTACCAATAACATTCCACAGCGCGATGGCGGCACGCACTTAACTGGGCTACGCACGGCCATGACGCGCACCTTAAATCAATATATTGAATCGTCAGAACTAGCCAAAAAAGCCAAAGTAGAAACCACAGGCGACGATATGCGCGAAGGCATTACCTGCGTGCTTTCGGTTAAAGTGCCAGACCCTAAATTTTCATCGCAAACCAAAGACAAGCTAGTTTCCAGTGAAGTCCAACCGGTTGTTTCTGAAGTGGTTTCTGCAAAGTTGGCTGAATTTTTGGCCGAAAACCCAGCCGATGCAAAAATCATCTGCGGTAAAATTGTTGATGCTGCGCGCGCGCGCGAAGCTGCGCGTAAAGCGCGCGAAATCACCCGCCGTAAAGGCGTGATGGATACGATGGGTTTACCAGGTAAATTGGCCGATTGCCAAGAACGCGACCCTGCTAAATGTGAGATTTATTTAGTAGAAGGTGACTCTGCGGGTGGCAGTGCCAAACAAGGCCGTGACCGTAAAAACCAAGCTATTTTGCCGTTAAAAGGTAAAATTTTAAATGTCGAAAAAGCGCGCTTTGATAAACTAATTGGCTCGCAAGAAATCGCCACCCTCATCACCGCGCTAGGCACCAGTATTGGCAAGGCAGACTTTAATGTCGAAAAATTACGCTATCACCGCATTATTATCATGACCGATGCCGACGTGGATGGTGCGCATATTCGTACGCTATTATTAACGTTTTTCTATCGCCAAATGACCGAGCTAGTGGAACGCGGCCATATTTACATCGCGCAACCACCTTTGTACAAAGTAAAACAAGGCAAAGACGAACGCTATTTAAAAGATCAGCAAGAGCTGGATATTTACTTGCTTAACTCGGCACTAAAAGGCGCAGAGCTGGATACCAAAACCAACGCAGGCGTGTTGTCGGGTGAGCCATTAACCGAAATTGCCAAGCAAATGGTGTTAACCGAAGCGGTGATTCGCCGCATCGCCGCGCTGTATGACGAAAGCGTGCTGCGCGCCATTCAAGATGTGGGCGAAATTAATCTAAGCACCGAAGGCGCAGCCAATAAAGTCGCTGAGCAATTACGCCCAATTTTAGGCGCAATCGGCAGTGAAGTGATTGTAGGCTTTGACGCTGAAACCAATACCTATCGCTTAGAAGTGAACAAATACGTGCATGGCAACCTGCAATGCTGCGTGATTGATGCCGAATTTTTAAGCAGCGGTGATTACCGCCAAATTTTAAAAGTATCTAATATGTTGCATGGTCTAGTTGGCGCGGGCGCTACCATTAAACGTAACGACAAAGAGCAAACGGTAGACACCTTTAAACAAGCGCTCGATTG